>NZ_LUFI01000046.1:0-43126 GCF_005281675.1 Sphingobium sp. MP9-4
TGCTGTCGTTCCAGGGCGGCATCCGGGTGCCGAGCTATACTGCGTCCAAGAGCGGCGTCGCCGGCCTCACCAAGCTGCTGGCGAACGAATGGGCGGCCAGGGGCGTCAACGTCAACGCGATCGCGCCGGGCTATATCGCGACCAACAACACCGCCGCGCTGCAGGCCGACGAGACCCGCAACCGCCAGATCCAGGAACGCATCCCGGCCGGCCGCTGGGGCGACCCGAGCGATATCGGCGGCGCCGCCGTGTTCCTCGCCTCGCCGGCGGCAAACTATATCCATGGCCATGTCCTGGCCGTCGATGGCGGCTGGCTGGCCCGCTGATATCCCGTCCTGCGCCTGCCAGCGGGTGGGCGCAGGACAACCTTGACCAAAGAGGAGGGCTCAGCCTCCCGTTTCACCACAGGAGGACGGATGCCCGATATCGACCGGCGCACGGCGCTGACTGCCACGGGCCTTGCCGGCCTGGGCCTCGCCCTTCCCGCTGACGCCCTGGCCCAGACGGCCAACAGCCTGGATGCGCGCAAGCCGGGCCTGCCGCTCAAATCCGGGCATCTCCATATGGGCACCGGCGCCGGGCCGCAGGGCCGGATCGGCATCACCAATCTCTATCTAACCCGCGACGACCGGCCCTGGCTGCCGGTGATGGGCGAGTTTCACTTCACCCGCTTCCCGAGCGAATATTGGGAAGAGGAATTGCTGAAGATGAAGGCGGTCGGTGTCGGCATCGTCGCCTCCTATGTTCTCTGGAACCATGTCGAACTGGCGCCCGGCAGGATCGACTGGACCGGCGACCGCGATATCGGGCGTTTCGTGCGGCTCTGCCAGAAACATGGTCTGCTCTTCTTCCTGCGGCCCGGCCCCTGGGGCCATGCGGAGGCGCGCTTTGGCGGCATTCCCGACTGGATCGCCGGCAGCACCCGCACGCGCAGCAACGACCCGGCCTATATGGCGCAGGTCGAGCGCTTCTGGCGCGGGCTGCACGATCAGCTCAAGGGGCTGATGTGGAAGGATGGCGGGCCGATCATCGGCATGCAGGTCGAGAATGAATATAATCTGGGCGGCCCCGGCCAGGGCCGGGAGCATATCGCGGCGCTGAAGGCGCTGGCGCTGCGGATCGGCTTCGACGTGCCGCTCTATACCGTGACCGGATGGGACCAGACCGTCTATCCCAAGGGCGAGGTGGTGCCGGTGCATGGCGGCTATCCCGACGAACCCTGGTCGGCGAAGACGGTCAAGCTGCCGCCCAAGGAAAATTACCTGTTCCGCTTCGACAGCCGGGTGAGCGGCGACCTGGGCGCGCAGACGCGCGGCGGGCGGCGCGGCGATGCCGACAGCGACATGGCAGATACGCCCTTCCTGGGCGCGGAATATGGCGGCGGCGTGCCGGTCATGTATCGGCGGCGGCCGTTGCTGCAGCCGGCCGACGTGGCGGCGGCGGTGACGACGCAGGTCGGATCGGGCGTCAATCTGCTGGGCTATTATATGTTCCATGGCGGCGCCAACCCGATGGCGAACGGGCGCATGCTGGAGGAAACGCAGCGGTCGGGCGGCTATAATGACTGCCCGGCGATCGCCTATGATTTCCAGGCGCCGATCGGCCAATATGGCGAGGTCAATCCGGTGAGCGCGGCGCTGCGCCCGCTCCATTATTTCCTGGCCGAATATGGCGAGACGCTGGCGCCGATGACGGTGCATGCGCCGGCCGTGCTGCCGGCAGACAAGGATGACCTGAAGACACTGCGCTGGGCGGTGCGGGCGAAGGGCGACTCCGGCTTCCTGTTCGTCAACAATCATGTCCGCCAATATGGCACGGCGGCGCATCCCGGCACGCAGTTCAATGTGACTTTGGCCGGCGGCCCGGTTCGCCTACCGAGCCGGCCGGTGACGATCGCGCCAGGCGACAATTTCTTCTGGCCGATCGGCATGGATCTGGACGGGGTGCGGCTCGACTGGGCGACGGCGCAGCCGGTGACGCGCATCGCCGACAGCGACGGGCCGATCCATGTGATGGCGGCCTGCCTGCCCGGCCCCGTGGAGCTGGCCTTCCCGGCCGGGACGAAGGTCGATGCGCCGGCGCGCAGCGAAGGTGGACGGGTGATCGTGCAGGTGCCGCCATCCGCGACGCGCCCGGTACAGGTGACCGGCGCTGAGGGGCGATCGGTGCGGTTGCTGCTGATCGAGCGGGACGCGGCAAAGCGCATCTGGGTCGGCGAGATCGGTGGCGAGGGGCGCGTGGTGCTGAGCGCGGCGGATGCGCTGTTCGGGCCGGACGGGCTGGAGCTGCGCCAGCGTGGCGAGGCGCGTTTCGCCTGGCAGATATTGCCCGGCAAGGCGGCGATGATGACGGCGAAAGCGACAGCCATCGCGCCCCTGCCCTTCACCCAGACGCGCGAGGCCGGCACGGCGCCGCCGATCGAGATTGGCGGGCCGGCCAAGGCGGCGATGCAGCCTTTGCCCGAGGCGCACAAGGCGGCGGCGGCCTTTAGCTTCACCATTCCGAAGGATGTGTTGGCGAAGGGCGGCGACGCCTTTCTGGAGATTGACTGGCGCGGCGATATCGGCCGGCTGTTCGATGGCCCCGACATGCTGGACGATGCCTATTGGGACGGGCGGGTCTGGCGGATCGGCCTGAAGCGCTTTGCCGCGCGGCTGGGCCGGCCCTGGACGCTGACGGTGATGCCGCTGCGCGCCGATGCACCCATCTATCTGGATGATGCAGCGCGGGCGAAGCTGCCGGCGGGGGAACAGGTGGCAACGCTGGAGGTGCTGCGCATCGTCCCGGAATATCGCATGGAGGTGAAGGCATGACCCGGTTTACGCGGCGCGGCACATTCGGTCTTGCCACCCTGCCCCTGCTGGCCCGGCCGGCGCTGGCCAAGGTAAGCAAGAATGGCGCGCGGCCCGGCCCCTATCTGATCGGCGCCGATGTGAGCTGGGCGCCCGAAGATGAAGCGGCCGGTGCGCGCTATTTCGCGAACGGTGTGCAGAAAGACCCGATCCTGATCCTGCGCGATGCCGGGTTCAATGCGATCCGGCTGCGCATCTTCGTCGATCCGGCCAAGGGCTATTCCAGGCGGGAGCCGGACAAGGGCTGGGCCGGCCTGGCCCAGACGGTGAAGCTGGGCAAGCGGGTGCGCGATGCCGGCATGGGGCTGGTGCTGAGTTTCCATTATAGCGACACCTGGGCCGATCCGGAGCATCAGGCGGTGCCGGCGGCCTGGGCCGGTTATGACCTGCCGGCGCTGGCCAAGGCGGTCGAGGCGCATACCCATGACACGCTGGTGGCGATGCGCGCGGGCGGCGCGCCGGTCGACATGGCGGTGATTGGCAATGAAACGACCTTCGGCATGTTGTGGCCTTATGGCCGGGTGAAGCTGTCGACGTCGACCGGCAATCCGGTGACCGACGCCAATCATGCCAAAGTCGGCGAGGTTGGCGGATTCGACGGCTTTGCCGCATTGCTGCGCGCCGGGATTGCCGGTGCGCGCCGGGCCGAACCGGGGGTGGCGATCCAGGTGCATAATCATCTGGGCCGGCACTGGCCGATCGTGCGCGAATGGAGCGATGCGCTGATCGCACGGCAGGTGGATTTCGATGTGGTCGGCTTTTCCTGCTACCAGCAGCGGGCGCAGGGTGACTGGGCCACGACCTTCAGCGAATATGTGAAGCGCTATCCCGACAAGGGGCTGCTGGTCGCCGAATATTCGAGCCGCAAGCGCTATATCAACGATCTGGTCCATGCCCTGCCCGGCAAGCATGGCTGGGGCACGTTTATCTGGGAGCCGATCCGGCACCAGGAGGCGATTTTCGACCAGGATGGGCATAATGCCGGCGAAGGCGCCAAGCCCGACCTGATCAGCCAGGGGCTGAACGGGGCGGAGGCGCCGGGCGGGCTGGCATCGCAGCAGCCGGCCGTGCCGAAACCCGAACCGACCGGGCCGATGGGCCATGGCGGCGACTATGTCGCCAATGAGCTGATCGACCTCTACCCGCAAATGGCCAAGGATTATCGCTGATGAGACGGCGCGACTTCACATTGGGGCTGGGCGCGCTGGCGCTGGCGGGGTGCGCTACCCGGTCGGCGGCGCGCGCCGATGACCTGCTGGTCTTTGCCTATTTCACCACCGGCAAGGGCGAGGCCGACGGCCTCAAACTGGCGGTGAGCGAGGATGGCTTTGCCTTTCGCACGCTGGCGGACGGGCGCAGCCTGCTGGTGCCGCAGGTGGGCGAGAAGAAGCTGATGCGCGACCCCTATCTGTTCGCGGACAAGGGCGTCTATCATCTGCTGTGGACCACCGCCTGGGAAGGGGTGACGATCGGCCATGCGACCAGCCGCGATCTGGTCCACTGGTCGGAGCAGCGCGCCATCCCGGTCATGCAGGACGTGCCGGGCACCCGCAATTGCTGGGCGCCCGAGGCGGTGCGCGATCCGGCGACCGGGCGGCATATCCTGTTCTGGTCTAGCACGGTGGAGGGGCGCTTCACCGAAACGGCGGGGACGTCGGAATCGGGCTATAATCATCGGCTCTGGTCGGTCAGCACGGCCGATTTCGAGACGTTCAGCGCGCCCGCGCCGCTTTATGATCCCGGCTTCAGCGTGATCGACGGGACGTTCGCGCAGGCGCCGGGCGGCGGCCTATACCTGATCGTCAAGGACGAGACGGTGCAGCCGCCGCACAAATGGCTGCAGGTGGCCAAGGCGGACAGCCCGACCGGGCCGTTCGGCCCCCTGTCGCCACCCTTCTCGCCCGGCTGGGTCGAAGGGCCGATGAGCGCGCAGGTCGGCGATGCGCTGCTCTGCTATTATGACGTCTACAAGGAGGGCCGCTGGGGCGCGGCGATGACGCGCGACATGGTCAGCTGGACCGAAGTCAGCGCGCGCCTGACCATGCCGGCCGGCGCGCGCCACGGATCATTGCTGCGCGTTCCCAGCGCTCTGGTTGCCGGCATCGTCTGAGGTCCAGCCGCCGCCCAGCGCCAGGAAGATGGCGATCTGGTCCTGCACCAGCTGGACGCGGGCGGCCGCGGCCGAGGATTCGGCGCTGGCGAGGCTGCGCTGGGTGTCGAGCAGGTCGAGGAAATCGCTGCGGCCAAAGCGGAACAGCTTGTTCGCCTGCCCCGCCGAGACATTGGCGCTGTCGCGCGCGCGATCGAGCGCGGCGGCCTTTTCCGCATCGCGGCGATAGGTTTCGAGCGCGGTTTCGGTCTGGCGCAGCGCTTCCAGCACGCTGCCGTCGAAGCTGGCGAGATCGGCCTGCACCTGGGCATCGGCCTGGGCAATGCGAGCGCGGACCACCGGACGGTTGGGGAAGGTCCAGCTGATGAGCGGGCCGAGGCTGAAGCCGAAGGCGGAGCCGGAGCCGAAATCCTTGAGCGGGCCGGACAGGCCGACCGAGCCACCGATGCTGACCTGCGGATAGAGATCGGCCATGGCAACGCCCAAAGTCGCGGTATCGGACGCGATCATGCGTTCGGCCTGGCGGATATCCGGGCGGCGGCGGATCAGTGCGGTGCCATCACCCACCGGCAGCGGCGCACCGAGCGACGGCAGGGTGGCGCAGCCTTCCACATCCCTGGGGTAATCGGCCGGCGGACGGCCGAGCAGGGTGGCGAGCAGATAGAGGCCGCTCTGGCGCTGCGCTTCATAAACGGGCAGCGTCGCCTCGCTCTGGTCCACCGCCGCCTGGGCGCGGCTGACGTCGAAGGCGGTGCCGCGACCACCCTTGAACAGGCGCTGGGTGGCGTTGAGCGTATCGCGCTGGAGCGAGACGACCCGGCGATTGACGCCGAGCGCATAATTGGCGGCGCAGACCTGGGCATAGGCCTTGGCCGTGGCGGCGGCGACGCTGACGCGGACATAGTCGCGCGCGGCGGTCACCGCCTCGACATTGGCACCGCTCGATTCGATCGCGCGGCGGATGCGGCCGTTGAGGTCGAGCGGATAGGAGGCACTGAGGCCGAAATCATAGCTGACCGAGCCGGGCAGATGCTGGGTCACGCCCGAGGGACGCGCCAGCGTTTCGCCGCCGCTGATCGTGGTGCTGATCTGGCGCCCCGCCTCGGTCTCGCGCAGCACTGCCTGCGCCGCGGTGAGATTGGCATCGGCGACGCGCAGGTCGGTATTGGCGGTCAGCGCTTCGGCGATCAGCGCGTCGAGCCGGGGGTCGTTATAGAGTTTCCACCAATGATCGGGCAGGTCGGCACTGCTGAAGCCCGCACCCTGGGCCGACTGGAAATTACCCTGCGCGCCCGGCGCGGTCGCGGCCGAATGCTCGGGCGGATGATAGTCCGGCCCGGCGGTGGCGCAGGCGCTGAGCGCCAGTGCCATCAAGGATGCAGCAAGGCCCTTACGCATGGCGGCAGCTTCCCGGCTTGGCATCCTTCTTCGCCGGTTCGACCGTGACCGTGGCGGTGCGGCCGGAGATCAGCGTGATATTGGCCGGGACATTGGTGAGCTTCACCCGGACCGGGATGCGCTGGGCGAGGCGGACCCAGGAGAAGGTCGGCTCCACCGTGGGCAGAAGGTTGCCGGAATCGCTGCGGGTCGAGTCATTGATGCCATAGGCGATGCTTTCGACCTTGCCGTGCAGATCCTGCTTCTCGCCCATCAGGCGAACGGTGACCGGCGCGCCGATGCAGACCAAAGGCAGCTTGGTTTCCTCGAAATAGCCCTCCACCCGCAGGCTGTCGCTGTCGATCAACGCCATCGCCTGGGTGCCGGCGCCAAGATAGTCGCCGGGATGCAGATCGAGATTGGTGACGACGCCGTTGACCGAGGCACGGACCTGGGTGCGCTTGAGGTTCAAGGCGGCGGCGTCGCGCGCACTCCGCGCCTCGGCCAGCGCGGCCTGCGCCGTGGCGACGCGGGCGACATTCTGTTCATGGCTTTCCTTGGCGACAAGATCGCCCAGCGCCAGATCGCGGGTCGCCTCTCGCCGGGCCTGGCCGAGCGTGGCCTGGGCGCTGGCGATCTGCGCCTCCGCCTGTTCCAGCGCCAGCGCATAGCGCGGCGTGTCGATGACGAAGAGCAGGTCGCCCGCCTTCACCTGCTGGTTGTCGCGCACCGCGACCGAGGTGACGAGGCCGCCGATATCGGGGGTCACGCGCACCACGTCGGCGCGCACGCGGCCGTCGCGGGTCCAGGGGCTGCGCTCATAATGGTTCCACATCCACACCGCGACGATGACGGCGAGAATGACGATGATGATGGTGGCGGCGCTGCGGATCAGCGTCCCGGTCAGGCGGTTCATAGGCGGATTCCCAGCATCGGAACGAGAATGGACAGGCCCCCGAGCGTCAGCACGAACAGGCTGAGGTCGACGAGGGCCCGATAGGCAAGAAAGCGGTAGAGGCCGAACGCCGCGATCAGGCGGGTGAGGCCATAGGTGAGGATGAGCGCTGCCAGCGCCAGCGCCAGCAGCGTGGGGAAGAAGACCCCGTCGATGGACAATTCGCCGGTCATGTGGGAACTCCGGTCAGGGGGATCTTTGGGGTCATGGGGGGCATGCGATAGCCGGCGCTGTCGGCAAAGAGATTACGGCGCAGGCTGACCAGCGCCAGGATCGCATCGCGGCGGACCGAAGGCGCGGGATTGGCGGCCAGGTCGCCGATGGCGCTGTCGATGTCATCGAGCAGGGCGGGGTCGGCCGCGGCCGGCGCATCGGGATCGAGCCGGCGATAATGGTCGGCCACGCCGCCCAGCACCCGGCCGAGCGGAGCGCCTTCGTCAAAGGGAAGATCGACGCGGAGCTGACGCAATTCGCCGATGGCGACACCGGTGCGCAGGTCGCGCAGTGCGTCATAGAGCGGCTTGCCGCTGTCGGTGCGGATGGCGGCGAGGCGTGGGGCGAGCAGCGCGATGCGATCGAGCATGCGGTTGATCCAGCCGCGCACATCGGGCTGGGTCATGAGGTTGGCGCGAGTGGCGATATCCGCCCAGCCGGCGCGCACGGTGCGGCGCACGGCGCGCTCCACCCCGGCCGATTGCAGCAGGCCGGCCATGATGATGGCGAACCAGATGCCGACAAGCTGTGCCACCGAGCCGTTCACATAGGAGGCGAAGGCGCTGACATAGGCACTGGAGAGCAGCACCGGACTGCCCAGGCCGAGCAGCGTCGGCAGCGCAATGCCCATCCAGCGCGGCGAGGCCATCATCGCGCCCAACACCAGCAGCGGCGGCGCATAGGCCAGGGCGAGCATGGCGAAGCCGTCGAGCCGGGGCATGATGGCATAGCCATAGAGGGCGCCGAGGAAGGTGGCGATGATCGTGCCGATCATGAAGCCCTTGAGCGGGGCGAGCGGATTGTCCGACGCCGAGAAGAGCGCAAGGAAGACGCCGGCCAGCATCACCGCGCTGCCGCCATCATGCCAGCCGCTGCCGATCCACAAGGCACAGCCGATCGTCACCGTCATGAAAGCGGCGAAGGCGCCGCGCGCGGCCCCGGCATAATCGCGATGCAGTTCGCGGTTGCGGCGCCCCTCCAGCAGTTCGGCGACGCGCGGCGTCACCGGGCTGCGGCTGTGGGTCAGCATCTGGTCGAACAGGTCGCGGCAGTCGCGATGGACGGCGATCAGCGTGCCGAGCCGCGAATAGAGGCTGAGCCGCATCATGCCGGCCCAATCCATATGGCTGTCGGCTGTCGGTTCCAGCGCGGCGCAGCGGTCGATCAGCGCCTGGGCGCCGGCGGCGCGGGTCGCGCTGTCGGTGCCGGGATGATCGAGCCAGTCGCGCGCATCGGCGATCAGCTGTTCGACCTGGGCCGGGACGATGCCGCCATTGGCCTGTTTCAGCATGGCCAGCCGATCCTCGACCGCGGCGCCGAGCGGCAGCAGCAGCGAGAGCTGGTCCTGCATCGCGCGCACGGTGCGGACGCGCGGCGCGAGGCGGCTGATGTCGAAGGGCAGATGGATCGACATCTGGTGCAGTTCGGTGACATCCTGCGCCAGGCGGCGACGTTCGGCATCAAGGCCGGGCACCGGATCGGTCGCGATCGCATCGCGCGACCAGCGTTCGGCATCGCGCAGCATGGCTTCGACACGGGCGAAGAGGTTGCCGGTGATCGAGCCGGGCAGGACGACGCCATGGACGATGCTGCCGCAGGCGATGCCGATCCAGATTTCCTGCACGCGCAGGGTTGCAACGGTGAAGATGGTCTGGGGCGAGTCGACGTCGGGGAAGACGATCAGGCAGGCGCTGTAGCCGGCCAGCACGAACATGTAGGAGCGCGGCGTGCGATCGAGCAGCGAGACGAAGACGCAAAGCGCCAGCCAGGCGGCCATGGCAAGGGTCAGAAGTTCGGGCGAATTGACCAAGGGCGGGACGATCGCAACCGAGAAGGCGGCGCCGACGATGGTGCCGATGGCGCGGAAGATCGCCTTGGAAATCACCGCGCCGGCGAGCGGCTGGGCGACGATATAGGAGGTAAGGAAGGCCCAATAGGGGCGTTCCAGCCCAATGCTGAGCGCCACATAAAGGGCCAGCATCGCCGCCAGGAAACATTTGAGCGAGAATAGCGCGGCGGGAACGCCGAGGCGCTCGCTCCAGGCTGACAAAGCGGCCTTTTTCATGACTGGCCCCGGCGCTCCCCGATACGGCGTCGCAGCAGTTCTAACAGATTGACCGCCGTCTCGATATCCGCCTCTGGCACACCATCGAGCAGGTCATTGCGCATGTTGCTGAGCCGCGTTTCGATGCGACCGACCAGGTCGCGGCCGGAGGTGGTGAGCGACAGGCAGTTGGACCGGCGATCCTCCGGATTGGGGGTGCGCTCGATCAGGGCGGCGGCCTGTAGATGGTCGAGGGTGCGGACCAGCGAAGGCTGGGTGATGCCCAGCACATCGGCCAGTTCGATCTGGCGCACGTCGGCGCCCAGCCGGTCGAGATAGAGAAGGCACCAGCCGGCGGAATTGGAGACGCCGAATTCGGCCAGGATGGAATCGGCAAGCTGGCCCCAGAGGCGCGCGATCTGCGGCATATTATGCGCCAGCGCGCGCTGAAGTTCGGTCCGATTCACGAACGCTTAGATAGCTAACTAATTTTACAGTGCAACGGGTCGGCCATGAATTTTTGGTAATGTCGGTTGCGGCCCGGCATGAACCGGGCCGCAGCCGATCGGGATTATGCGCGACGCGTGCCGGTGAAGGGCGCGGCACCAAAGGCGCCGAGCTGCATCGTGCCGGTCAGGCTTTCGCCGGTGATTTCGGCTTCGCATTCCAGCGTCATCGGCATGGGGATGGTCATTTCCATCTTCCAGGTCAGCTTGTTGCCGGCAACCACGCCATCCTTGACGTCGAGCGAGCCCATCATGCCGGCAAAGGTGCCGTTGAAGCGGTCGCCCGTGCTGATCACGGTGAACACGCCGGTCTGTTCGCCCAGCGGGGTCTTAGCCACGCAATCATAGGCACCATCCACTGCAGCCATCTCACTTCTCCTTTACGTTAGCGTCAATCAGCCAATGTGCCCATTTCCACCGGCAGGCCGACCGCGTCAAGCTGGGGCTTCACCAATTTCGCATCGCCGACCACGACCCAGATCAGCCGATCGGGATTGATCGCCTCGCGCGCGGCCTGATCCATCTGCGCCGCGGTGATGGCGCGATAGGTCGCCGGCAGGGTGGCGTAATAGTCGTCGGGCCGGCCGAGCAGATTGTTGCGCATCATCGCCGAGAGCAGGTCGGACGAGGTTTCGAAGCTGCCGGGCAGCGACAGGATCTGGCCATTGATCGTCTGGTCGCGCTCCGCCTGGGTCGTGCCCTTGCTGGTCAGGAAATCCTTGATGTCCTGGCGCGCGGCGATGATCGATTCGCCGGTCTTGTCGGTCTGGACCGGGGCATAGACCAGCAGCGGAATGGTTTCCTTGACGCCGGGCATGCCGGTGCCCGCGCCATAGGCCCAGCCCTTGGCCTCACGCAGGTCCATGGTCAGGCGCGAGGTGGTGCTGCCGCCCAGCACCTCGTTCGCGGTGATGAGGGTGACCGGATTGTCGGTGCCCGACTTGTTGGTGAGCTGGCCGGCGAGGATCATCGACTGCGGGCTTTGCGGCTTGTCGATGAGGACGATGCGCGACGGGCGCATCATGCGGTCCATGCGGAACAGCTTGGCGCCCTTGGCAAGGGCCGGCGCCTTCCAGTCGCCGAAGCGCTTTTCGAGCAGCGGCAGCAGTTCGGCCAGCGTCGTGTCGCCAGTCGCGAAGATGGTCGCATTGTCCGGGCGCATCCATGTGTCATGGAAGGCGACCAGATCGGCGCGCGTCACCGCTTTCACCCCGCTTTCGGTGCCCGAACCGGTGAAGGGAATGCCATAGGGATGGGCCTGGCCATAGAGCATCGGCGGCAGCATGCGCTGGGCGATGGCCATGGGCTGGGTCTTTTCCGCGGCGATGCGGGTCAGCATCTGGCTGCGCAGCCGTTCCACTTCCTTGGGATCGAAGGCGGGGTTGCGGATGATGTCGGCGAGCAGGCCGAGCGAGGCGTCGAGATTGGGCTTGAGCGCATAGAGGCCGACATTGGTGGCATCCATGCTGTTGGCCGCGCTGATGCCGGCGCCCAGACGTTCCTGCTCCTCGGAAATCTGCACCGAGTTGCGGCTGGTGGTGCCTTCGTCGAGCAGGGCGGTGGTGAGCGCGGCGGTGCCGAGCTTCTGCCGGTTGTCGGCGGCATTGCCCGCGTCGAAGGCGACCGAGACCTTCACCACCGGCACTGTGGCGCGACGCGAGAAGACGACGGACATGCCGTTGGAGAGCTTCGCGCGCTCGACCGGCGGGAAGACCAGATCCTTGACCGGCTCGATCGGCGGCTCGGCCACCTTGGTCGGCGGCGGCGGCGTGCCGGCCTTTGGCGCGGGGCCATTGGGATCGCGGAAATGGGCGGGATGCATGGTGGCGCTGCCCGTCGGCGCATTGCCGGCGAGCGCATTATCCTCGGCCGAGCGTTCGCCCGGCGACACGGTCAGGCGGAAGACCGGGCGGCCCAGCCATTGGCGCGCGGCGGCCGAGACGCTGGCGGGCGTCGCGGCGGCATAGATGGCGAGATCCTTCTTATATTTGCCGGGATCATTGGAATAGACCGCGCCTTCGGCCAGGGTCACCGCCTTGCCGGAGAAGCCGCCGACCTTTTCGAGACCACCGATCGTGCCGGAGAGCTGCTGGGTCGCGGCGCGCAGCACCTCGTCCGCGCTGGGGCCCTTGGCGAGATAGTCGGCGAGCAGCGCGTCGAGCCGCTTGCCCACGGCGACCGGATCCTGGCCCGGCTTCACGTCGACGGTGATTTCGACCATCGACAGCTTCTCGAACGGCTGGATGCTGGCCTTGACCGCGACCGCGACCTTCTCGTCGCGGACCAGGATATTGTCGAGGCGCGAGGAGCCGAGGCCACCGAACACCGAGAGGGCGAGGTCAAGCTGCTGCAGGTCGGGCGAATTGACGCCGGGGACGATCCAGTTGCGGTAAAGGCGGGTGGCAGCGACATTGTCGTGCATCACCTTTTCCACATCCTTGTCGAGCGTCGGCACGGTTGCGTCGACATCCTGCGGGGCCGGGCCGGAGGCGATGTTGCCGAACCATTTTTCAACCTTGGCCTTGGCGGTCGGCACGTCGATGTCGCCGGCCAGCACCAGCGTGGCGTTGTTGGGGCCATAGTGAGTCTTGAACCAGCTCTGGACGTCGGCCAGGCTGGCCGCGTTCAGATCCGCCATCGAGCCGATGGTCGAGTGGCGATAGGGATGGCCTTCGGGCAGCATGCCGGCAAGCTGGGCATATTCGACCAGGCCATAGGGCTCATTCTCGCCCATACGCTTTTCATTCTGGACGACGCCGCGCTGGGCATCGAGCTTGGTCTGGGTCACGGCGCCGAGCAGATGGCCCATGCGGTCGGATTCCAGAAACAGTGCGCGATCGAGCGCGCCGGTCGGCACCGTCTCGAAATAATTGGTGCGGTCGAACCAGGTCGTGCCGTTCCAGTCGGTGGCGCCGATATCCTCCAGACGGCCGAAGAAGGGACCGTCGGCATTTTCCGAGCCATAGAACATCAGATGTTCGAACAGATGGGCAAAGCCGGTCTTGCCGGCGGGCTCGAAGCGCGAACCGACATGGTACCAGACCGACACGGCGACGATCGGCGCCTTGCGATCGGTATGGACGATGACCCGCAGACCGTTGGGCAGGCGAAATTCCTGATAGGGGATGTCCACCGCCGAAACGAGGCTGGAGAGCGGCGCGGGCGCAGCGGCGGCGGTGGCCGGGGCGGCCCGCGCGGCGGAGCCAAGCGGCGCGAACGCAAGCGCGGACAGGCCGAGCATCAGGGGAAGCCGGCGGGACATGCGGGTAAGGATCATGAAGACCTCTAGGACAGGAGGGCAGTCGATGCGGCCGGGACGGACCCCGCCGCGATGGCGCGCAGCATAGCGGGGCGTGATAGCGGCGCAATACGCATGATATCGACAAGCGGAGGCTGGACAGCGACGGGGCGCAGCGGCAAGTCTGCACGCCATCATCCATAGAGACGGAAAGTCCCCGATCCCATGAAACGCCTGGCCCTGCTGGCCGCCACCGCCGCCCTTGTGCTGCCCGCCACCCTGCCCGCTCAAACAGCGACGCCGGCCGCGTCCGATGCGCCGACCTTCTCGGCCGCGGCGGTGCGCGCCCATGTCGAATTTCTGGCCGACGATCTGCTTAAGGGGCGCGACACCGGCAGCGAGGGGCATGAGATCGCCGCCCGTTATGTCGCCAGCCAGTTTGACGGGCTGGGCCTAAAGCCCGCCGGCGACAATGGAAGCTGGCTGCAGCGCATCGGTTTCCAGAAGACCGAGCGCGCCAAGACGCCGGGCACGCTGACCGTCACCGGTCCGGCCGGCAGCAAAAGCTTCACCCATGCCGGCGACGTGCTGATCGGCATGAACGCGGCCGAACCCAAGCTGGACGTGTCGGCACCTTTGGTGTTCGTGGGCTATGGCCTGGAAAATGCGCGGCTCGGCCTCAACGACTATGCCGGGCTGGACGTGAAGGGGAAGATCGTCGTCACCCTGCGCGGCTATCCCAAGGGGCTGCCGAGCGAGGAAGGCGCGCACCTGTCCGCCACCAAGGGCAAGATCGCCGAGGCGCATGGCGCGATCGGCATGCTGTCCATCGGCACCCTCCAGTCGATGAAGGCCCGCCCCTGGAACCGCATGGTCCAGTTCGCCGATGAGCCCGACTTCACCTGGGTCTCGCCCGAGGGCGTGCCGTTCGACGCCGCCCCCGGCATCCGGGTCGGCGCCAGCCTGGACGATGCCGCGGCGCAGGCGGTGTTCGCCGGCGCACCGACCAGCATCGCCGCGATCCGCAAGCAAGCCGACAAGGCCGGCGGCAAGCCCAAGGGCTTTGCGCTCAAGTCGACTGCCCAGATCCAGGTCGAAAGCGTCAGCGAGCGGGTGACCAGCCCCAATGTCGTCGCCATCCTGCCCGGCAGTGACCCCAAGCTGAAAGACGAATATGTCGTCCTGTCGGCGCATCTCGACCATATCGGCATCAGTCCGGAAAAGCCCGGCGACAAGCCCGACACCGACCGCATCAACAATGGCGCGCTGGACAATGGCGCCGGCATCGCGACCATGCTGGAAGTCGCGCGCGCCATGGCCCAGTCGCCCAACAAGCCGCGCCGCTCGATCGTCTTCCTGGCCTCCACCGGCGAGGAGAAGGGCCTGCTGGGCGCGGACTATTATGCCCGCCACCCCACCGTTCCGGGCAAGCAGATCGTCGGCAATGTCGACCTGGACATGCCGCTGCTGCTCTATCCCTTCACCGATGTGATCGCGTTCGGCGCCGACCATTCGACGCTGGGGCCGATCGTCGCCAAGGCGGTTGCGCCGATGGGGATCAAGCTGGCCGCCGACCCGATGCCGCAGGAAACCATTTTCGTGCGGTCGGACCATTATATGTTCGTGAAGCAGGGCGTGCCCGCGGTCTTCCTGGCGACCGGCTATGCCAATGGTGGCGAGAAGGCCTGGGGCGAATTTCTGAGCGGCGCCTATCATCATCCCGGTGATGACATGACGCAGAAGATCGACTGGGATGCGGGCGCCCGCTTTGCCGAGGCCAATTATCGCATTGCACGGGTTATGACCGATAGCGACACCCCGCCGCAATGGTACAAGGCGGACTTCTTCGGCGACCTGTTCGCACCGGACGCGGCCAAGGCGCCCAAGCAGTAAGTAAAATAGGCAAGGGGCGTGGATTTTTTGCCCGCGCCCCTTGTGTGTCATTTTTGCAACATTACATCGCCAGCAATGCCTTGAAGGGGATGCTAATGAACCTCGAAAAATTCACCGACCGCGCCAAGGGTTTCCTCCAGTCGGCGCAGACCGTTGCGATCCGCATGAACCATCAGCGGATCAGCCCCGAACATCTGTTGAAGGCGCTGCTGGAAGATGAGCAGGGCATGGCGTCCGGCCTGATCAGGGCGGCGGGCGGCGATGCCGCGACCGCGCTACGCGAGACCGATGCCGCGCTGGCCAGGGTGCCGGCCGTATCGGGCAGCGGCGCGCAGCAGACACCGGGCCTCGACAATGATGCCGTGCGCGTGCTCGATTCCGCCGAGCAGGTGGCGCAGAAGGCAGGCGACAGCTTCGTCACCGTCGAACGGCTGCTGCTGGCGCTGACGCTGGCGACGACCACGACGGCCGGCAAGGCGCTGGCGACCGCCGGCGTACGCGCCGAGGCGCTGAACGGCGCGATCAACCAGCTGCGCGGCGGCCGCACCGCCGATACGGCGGGCGCGGAAGACCGCTATGATGCGCTGAAGAAATTCGCGCGCGACCTGACCGAGGCGGCTAAGGCCGGCAAGCTCGATCCGGTGATCGGCCGCGACGAGGAAATTCGCCGCACCATCCAGATCCTGGCGCGCCGCACCAAGAACAACCCGGTGCTGATCGGCGAGCCGGGCGTCGGCAAGACCGCGATTGCCGAAGGGCTGGCGCTACGCATCGCCCATGGCGACGTGCCCGATACGCTGAAGGACCGCACGCTGATGGCGCTCGACATGGGCAGCCTGATCGCCGGCGCCAAATATCGTGGCGAGTTCGAGGAGCGGCTCAAGGGCGTGCTCGACGAGGTGAAGGGCGCGGACGGGCAGATCATCCTGTTCATCGACGAGATGCATACGCTGATCGGCGCGGGCAAATCCGAAGGCGCGATGGATGCCGGCAACCTGCTGAAGCCGGCGCTGGCACGGGGCGAGCTGCACTGCATCGGCGCGACCACGCTCGACGAATATCGCAAATATGTCGAGAAGGACCCGGCGCTCCAGCGGCGGTTCCAGCCGGTGTTCGTCGGCGAGCCGACGGTCGAGGACACGATTTCGATCCTGCGCGGCATCAAGGACAAATATGAGGCGCATCATGGCGTGCGCATCGCCGACGGCGCGATCGTGGCGGCGGCGACCCTGTCCAACCGCTATATCACCGACCGTTTCCTGCCCGACAAGGCGATCGACCTGATGGACGAGGCCGCGAGCCGCATCCGCATGGAGGTGGAGAGCAAGCCCGAGGAGATCGAAAATCTCGACCGGCGGATCATGCAGCTGCAGATCGAGCGCGAGGCGCTGAAGAAGGAAAGCGACCAGGCGTCGAAGGACCGGCTGGCCAATCTGGAAACCGACCTCGCCAATCTGGAGCAGCAGTCAGCCGAGCTGACGACGCGCTGGCAGGCGGAGAAGGACAAGATCGCGAGCGAAGCCAAGCTGAAGGAACAGCTCGACGCGGCGCGCCTGCAGCTGGAGCAGGCGCAGCGCGGTGGCGACTATGGCAAGGCCGGCGAGCTGCAATATGGCACCATTCCGCAGCTGGAAAAGCAGCTGGCCGAAGCCCAGGGCGCGTCCAAGGGCGCGATGCTGCGCGAGGAAGTGACGGCCGAGGATATTGCAAGCGTCGTGTCGCGCTGGACCGGCATTCCGGTCGACCGGATGATGGAAGGCGAGCGCGAGAAGCTGCTGGCGATGGAAGCCGAACTGGGCAAGCGGGTGATCGGCCAGGCCGATGCCGTGCGCGCGGTGGCGACCGCCGTGCGCCGCAGCCGGGCGGGTTTGCAGGATCCGAACCGGCCGCTGGGCAGCTTCCTGTTCCTGGGCCCCACGGGCGTCGGCAAGACCGAGCTGACCAAGGCGCTGGCCGGATTCCTGTTCGACGACGAAAGCGCGATGGTGCGCATCGACATGAGCGAGTTCATGGAGAAGCACTCGGTCGCCCGGCTGATCGGCGCGCCTCCGGGCTATGTCGGTTATGAGGAAGGCGGTGTGCTGACCGAAGCGGTGCGGCGCCGGCCCTATCAGGTCGTGCTGTTCGACGAGGTCGAGAAGGCGCATGGCGACGTGTTCAACATACTGCTGCAGGTGCTGGACGATGGCCGCCTGACCGATGGCCAGGGCCGCACGGTCGACTTCACCAACACGATCATCGTGCTGACGTCGAACCTGGGCAGCCAATATATCGCCGCCCAGCCCGACGACGAGCCGGTCGAGAAGGTCGAGGACCAGGTGATGGAAATGGTGCGCAGCCATTTCCGCCCCGAATTCCTCAACCGCCTGGACGAGATCATCCTGTTCCACCGTTTGGGGGCGGGCCATATGGCGCCGATCGTCGATATCCAGGTGGCGCGGGTGCAGAAGCTGCTGAAGGACCGCAAGGTGGTGCTGAACCTGACCGACGGCGCGCGCGCCTGGCTGGGCCGGGTCGGCTATGATCCGGTCTATGGCGCGCGACCATTGAAGCGGGCGGTACAGCGCTATCTGCAGGATCCGCTGGCCGACCTGATCCTGCGCGGCGAGGTGCCTGACGGATCGACCGTGACGGTGGAAGATGGCGACGGCGCGCTGAAGCTCAGCGTCGCATGACGACAATGGTTGCGGATTTCCGGTTGGCCGATGGCATCGACATCGACCAGCTGCGATCCGACTATCAGCGCGACGGGCATGTCCGCATCGGTCCCTTCCTGACCGATGCGGCGGCCCGCGCGCTGGCCGCGCATCTGGACACGCGCGAGGATTGGCGGATCGTCCTCAATTCGGACGAGAAATTGTTCGAGATCGATCGCCCGACGGCGCAATCCATGACGCCGCAGCAATGGGGCGCCCTGAACCAGGCGGTGCATGAGGCGGCACGCCATGGCTTCCAGTTTCGCTATGCTAGTATTCGCGTGCCCGACGAGGAGCAGGCGCGCCGGCAGTCGCCGCATCTGCTCGACGCCTTCGTCCGCTTCATGGCGGGGCCGGAGGTGCTGGCGCTGGTCCGGGCGATCACCGGCAGCGAAGCGATCGGGTTCGCCGACGGGCAGGCGACCCGCTATGTCAGCGGCGATTTCCTGACCGGCCATGATGATGGGGTCGCGGGGAAGAATCGGCATGCCGCCTATGTCTTTGGCCTGACCAAGGGATGGCGGACCGAATGGGGCGGCTTGCTGATGTTCCATGGTGCCGATGGCGGCTTTTCCGGCCGGGTTCCGGCCTTCAACAGGCTCGACCTATTCCGCGTGCCACAATTGCACAGCGTCAGCTATGTCGCGCCTTCCGCTGGCGCAGCCCGGACGTCGGTGACCGGCTGGTTCCGGTCGGCGATGGGGTGAAGACGGCGACGGCGCACGGAGACCCAGTGTCGGCTAAGTCGGGCGCGCCGCGCGCCAGTTGGTCCTGAAAGGAGGGCGGCCCCGCAAGGGAGGGCCGCCCTTTTATATTATATCGTCAGAAGCTGGCCTTCGCGCCGATGCGGAAGGAGCGGCCCAGGATCGCAGACTCTCCAACCACCGGGTTGTAGAGATAGGCGCCATAGGTGGTCGCATCGATCGGCGGCTTGTTGTTGAAGACGTTCATGACGTTGGCATAAAGCTCGAACTGGTCATTGACCTTGATCGTGCCCGTCATGTCGACGCTGATGAACGACTTCACGCGGCAGCCCTGATAGGCTTCACCATCATAGTTGGTCGGCACCAGGCTGCAGTCGCCGGCAACGCCGCCCTGATCCTCGGCCGAATAATTATAGCCATCGGTGTAATAGGCGGTCGCGCTGAGCGAAGCCTTACCGAAGTCCAGCGTATTCTGCCAGCTGCCACGCCACTGCTGCGTGCCCGAACCGGCCGTCAGGTTGAAGTTACCGAGCGTGTCGACATAATGTTCAACCGTCCCGTCGGGATATTCGGTGTTCAGCTTGATGACATAGGTCGCATCGATCGAGGTCGAGAAGGTGATGTTGTCGCTCAGGCGGAACTTGCCCATCGCGTTGAAATCGATACCCGACGTCTTGATCGTGTTGGCGTTGATGAAGCTGCCTTGCACGAAGGCGATGCGACGCTGCGAACCGGTATGTTCCTGATCGACTTCGTCCGGAATCACCGTCACGCCATCATAGGAGGTTTCCCCGGTGGCATAATAGTTGGCGATCGCGTTCGAGAAGTTCACCGAGGTGATCGCGCCGGTCTTCTTGATGTTATAGTAGTCGACGCTGAACGACACATTGTTGAGCGGCTGGAAGGTCGCGCCGAGCGTGATGTTGCGCGACTTTTCCGCCTTCAGGTTCGGGTTGCCCACCGTCGTCTGACCGATCGAATAGTTGGTCAGATAGGTGTTGGGACCGGTGCCAGCCGAGTTCAGATGCTGGTCGATGAATTCCTGCGGCATCGAACCGATCGACTGGGTGACATAGCCGGTGGTCGGCAGAGCGCCCATTTCCGCAAAGCTGGGGATGCGGAAGCCCTTCGAGAAGGTGCCCCGGAACATCAGTTCGCGGATCGGCTTGAACTTCGCACCGAACTTGGGCGAGAAATTGTCCTGGCCGGTCGAATAATGGTCGTAGCGACCCGCCGCCGTCAGTTCGAGCTGCTCGACGATCGGTGCGCTCAGTTCGAAATAGGCGGATTCGACGTCGCGATGGCCCTTGGCGCCGAAGGCGTTCAGGCGGAAATAGCGCTCCGTCTGACCATCATAGTCGGGGTTGCCGCTGGGATTGTTGAGCGATTCATAGCGGGCGGCGACACCGACCGCGACCTGCAGCGGGCCACCCGGCAGGTCGAACACTTCCTTCGAAATGCTGGCCTGGCCCTGATAGAGCTGGGTCTTGCTGTGGTTGATCTGGGTCGGGGTCAGATAGTCGAGCGTCTCCTGCGAGGTCGCCGACGGGTTCATGAAATTATACGAACCGTCCGCGATCACATCGAGCAGATGCTGGATATAGACATAGCCCTTGGCCGTGGTCTTCAGCTTCGAGACCATGGCAGTGCCATCGACCTGATAATGCCAGTCGTTGCCGAAATCGCCCTTGATACCGGCGGCAGCGCGGAAGACCTGGCTGACCGATTCATTATATTCGGTGCTGGTCGGCAGGCGGCCGATGATGGCGGCTTCCTGGCCCTGAGCGGCATAGGGGTTGTTCGGGTTCAGCGTGCCGTTGCTGGCGTCGCAGGTGGCGGTGCCACGGGCGCAGACATAGACGGGCAGACGCAGCAGGCCCGCACCCGTCGAGGTCGAGTAAGCCGAATAGTCGATGCCGGCCGGCGCATTGGCGCGGATGATCGAGGCAAGGCCGGTATAGGAGGACTTGCTGTTCTCATAGTTCAGTTCGAGATAGGCTTCACCGCTGTCGCCGACGATCTTGGTGAAGCGGCCCGAAATGCCCCAGCGCTGCTGTTCCGGCAGAACCTGGCTGTAATCGTGCGTGATGTCCTGCTGGCAGACGGTACGCGGCGCCGTTGCATTGGCCGCATATTCGTCGTCGGTCAGCGTATAGGGATTGAGGCTGCCGCAGCCGGCAGCGGCATTCAGCAGCGCGTAACGGCCAGTGCCGGCGCCGGTGGCCGCATCATAGGGGCGCGCCATGAAGACATTGGTCGCGGTCGACAGGCCGGTGAAGCCGATGCTGGGATCGACGCCATTAGCCATGTTGTTGGGGCCGCAGACGCCGTCATGGCAGATGCCCGACAGGTCGTCGCTGTTGTAGGGATAGCCCAGATCCTTGTTATAGACCGCAGCGCTCTTGAGATAATGGGCGCTGACATAAGCGTTGAAGCCCTGTTCGGCGAGGTCGCCATAGCCATAGGTGGCCGACAGGCGCTGGTTGGCGCCATAGCCCTTTTCAGCGACGCCGGCTTCGGCCTGAAGGTGCAGCCCCTTCACTTCGCGCTTGGTGATGATGTTGACCACGCCGGCAACCGCGTCGGCGCCATAGGTGGCCGACGCGCCGTCCTTCACCACTTCGACCCGATCGACGATGGCGTCGGGGATGGTGTTGAGATCGACGAAGTTGCGCGTGCCGTCATCGGCCAGCGGATAATAAGCAGCACGCAGGCCGTCGAACAGCACCAGCGTCGAAGAGGTCGACAGGCCGCGCAGCGAGACCGCCGACGCACCACCGGCAAAGGCGCCATTGGCCGAGAAGCCGTTGGTCAGTGCCGGGCCGTTATTGGCCGACAGATTCTGGATGCCCTGCTGCACCGTGGTGATGCCGCGGATCGCCAGATCTTCCGACGAAACGGTGGTGATCGGCGAAATGGTTTCCTTGTCGATGCGGCGCAGCAGCGAGCCGGTCACGACGATCGTGTCGTTGGCGCCGTCATCGGCCTGGGGGGCGGCATCCTGAGCATGGAGGGGCGCCTGGAACAGCGCGGTGGCGAGAATGACGGGCGCGACTCCGGCCCGCAAGAATGCGGCAATCGATGCGTTCTTCAAATTTCCAGTCCCTTATCTGGAGCGGCGGATTTTCCACCTGCTGTGACCAGTGCGACCCCGTGAGACCACAAGGCGGGGCATGGGTGCGCCCCATGGAACCGGCTGTAAACCCGGTTGCGTTACGAAACGTTACGATTTTTACAAATGTGCAACATTCTGGCAACACCATTACGGTTTTGAAACCAAATGAGATTCTTTTGACCCATCGGAGCGAACAGTCCGAAAACCCCGTAATTATAGGTATTTTTGTGCAACCCAACGCATCAGGAGGTCTTCCGTTTTCATCCTGACACGTAATTATGTTACAATGCCCGATTTGAAAAATATTGACGCATGGAACCGATCTCAGACGGGCAAATTAGCGGCCTGAGCAGATGGAATAGATGAGCTGTAGATATGAAAAGGGGAGCGCCTGCCCCTGGCAGCCGCTCCCGTCGATCAGCTAGACATTGTCCCTGCGCCCATGAGGGCGGCAGGCAGGGTTAGCCGTTCGGGTTCATGCCCGCCCGGCTGCGGGTGATCATGTCATCGGCATCGCGATTCTGCTGTTCGCTGATGGCGCGCCATTCCGCGTTGGTCTTGCAGACGCGCTCCTTCTTCACCAGCGATCCCGTGATCGGGAAACTCCGGCAGCGGGTCGCATTGGGATCATTCTTGTCGAGCTTGGGCTTGTCTTGAGCGAGGGCAGGATAAGCCATCACGAACAGGCCAGTCATGACCAAGGCTTTGACGATACGCATCTTCTATCTCCCAGATGACAAGGCAACCCGGCACAGTGGCCATCGCATCCCTTGTCTTAAACCCCGGCCCCCAGAGCATCCTGCGCCCTGCTGGCATCAGCTGTGGCATAGAATTGCTTCAAGAGCTGCTGCTCGGCAAGTGACAAATGCGGATTCCACATGTCGAAGATCAAGACGACACGAAGATGAGCGCTGTCATTCCAGGCTTCATGTTCGATCGTATCATCGAATGCGAAAGCCTGTCCTTCCTCCCAGGCGCGGGTTTCTCCGCCGACGCGGAAGTAACAGCCAGGTGGAACGATGAGCGGAAGGTGGATGATCGCCCGTGTATTGGTGACGCCGCTATGGGCCGGAATGCGGCTATGGGGCTTGAGCAGCGAGAAAAAGGCGGATGGTGCGCGGCCGGGAATATCCGCTCGCGGCAGCGCTTCGAGCGCAGCGACGGTCTGGGGACAGGCATTGCAGACGGCTTCGTTGCGCACGCCATATTCCCATAGAAACGCCGCGCCCCAATCGAGCGAGCCATCGAGCGCGGTCCATTTATTTTCGGGCGTGCCCGGATCCTGCCGAACATAGGGGCGCACATTGCCGCCCTGCTGTTCGATCAGGCCCAGAAATTCGGCCCGGATGGCGTCGGTCTTCGCCTCCAGTTCCGCCATCCAGGGGAAATGGTCGCGATCGAAATATTCATCGGCCGGCAGGAAGGGGTAATGGAGCCCGGAACATTGGTTCTGGTAGAGCGGACGCCGCCCGAATTCATGATCGAGACAGGCTTGAAAGCGGCGCTGACTCCGCAGGTCCGCGTCCGCCAGCAGCGGCGCGACACCGTCTTCCACGAAGCTTGCCAACCTCGCCTGATGATTGGTCACGAAGCCACGCGCTTCGGCCAACGTATCGACCAGTTGCGGCGGCAAATCGCCCATGCCGGACGACATCGCCAGCACCTTGCTCCAGCTATCGGCGGCAGCCTGGACTTCGCCCAGACGCTGCTGCAACTGGGCCAGACGCATCTGCGCCATGAAATTACGCTGATCGATATCGATCGCGCGTTGCAGAGCAGCGCGCTCGCCTTCTCCATCGCCCAACCCCCGCTGCGCGGCTGCCACATTCATCCACAGGGCAGGTTCGCCGGTGTCGCTCTGGGTCGCTCCCAGAAAATGCATGCGGGCAGCATGGAAATCGCCATTTTCCAGCGCCATCATGCCGAGCATGTTGAGCGCCTGAGGCTCGCCGGGCTGGAGCGCCAGAATATGCGTCAGCGCGGCCTGCGCCTCACCGTTGCGGCCAGTGCGGCGGGCTTCGGCCGCCTGTTGAAAAAATCGTCCGATCTGCTGGTTCATGCCATCCTGCTATCAGATGCGACGGCCCAAGCAAGACGGCTGCCTGCGGCCTTGCTCCCCGGCCCCATGCCGTGCGAAGGCTGGGTCGATGAGCGCTTCCTCGACCCAGCCCCTGACCATGTTAATGGCGGATGCCCGCTGGCTGGCCCACCGCTATGATCCGGGCCATGATGCCTTTCAGTTCCTGCAGGTTTCGCGCGCGCGTCACGCCGATGTGCCGTTCCTGACAGACGAATATATCGCGCAGGGCGTGGAACCCATCGTGGTACGGCGCGAAGATGCCGTGCGCGCAGCGCCGCCACCCGCGCCGGTGCATTTCATCTTCCATTCGGCCTATTGTTGTTCGACCTTGCTGGCCGCCGCCTTCGATCGGCCCGGCATCGCCATGGGCCTCAAGGAACCGGTACTGCTGAACGACATTGTCGGCTGGCGCCATCGCGGCGCGAAAGGGCCAGAAGCAGCCCGCGCGCTGGACCATGGTCTGCGGCTGTTGGCGCGGCCCTTTACGGCAGGCGAGGCGGTGGTGGTGAAGCCGTCCAATCTGATCAACCCTTTGATCCCCGGCATCATGGCGCTGCGCCCCACAGCCCGTGCGTTGCTACTCCATGCACCTCTGGATGCCTATCTGACGTCGATCGCGCGCAAGGGCATGTGGGGGCGCCTGTGGGTGCGCGACCTGTTCGGCAAGCTGCTGCGCGAAGGCATGGTCAATCTGGGCATCGCGCCGTCCGACTATCTGGGATTGACCGATATCCAGGTCGCGGCGCTGGGCTGGCTGGCGCAACAGGCCCAGTTTCAGGCGTTGGCCGGGCAGTTGGGCGAGCGCGTCCTGACCCTGAACAGCGAAACATTGATCGCGCATCCGGCCGAGAGTCTGACCGTCCTGGCCAGGCATTTCGATATCGCGCTGAGCGACGCGGACATTGCCGCCATCGTTGCTGGGCCGATATTCGGCCGGGATTCCAAGACCGGAGCCAATTTCGGCCAGGGCCAGCGCGAACGCGCCGCGCAGGATGGCAAGACGCTGCATGCCGAGGAGGTCGAGAAGGTTGGCGAATGGGCCGACCTGATCGCCCGCAACAATGGCATCGTCATGGACCTGCCCCGCCCGCTACTGGGCTGAGACGGCCATCCCGCCCGCAGGCGGAACAATAGCTAATCGACGGAAAGCCGACCGCTGCACGCAGCGGCGCGGCATCGCATGTTCGGCGCAGGCGCTGAGGACGGCATGAAAAAAGGGCCGGCTTTGCAGCCGGCCCTCCTTTTTCCTTCGGCGTTACGCTTCGATTAGAAGCGGAACTTGGCCGAAACAGCGTAGCGACGGCCCAGCGCGTCGTAGGTCGACGGATAGACGTTACCGCTGTTGTAGCTGGTCGAACCGATCGTGTTACCCACCACCTTCGGCTTGTTGTTCAGCAGGTTCTGAACGGTCAGCGTGAAGGTGATTTCGTCCGAAGCGTGGAAGCGGCCGGTCAGATCGAAATAATGTTCAGCCGGGATACGGTTGAAGTCGACCTGCTTGCCGTTGAGTTCACCAACGAAAGCATCGCCGAACTCATACTTCACACCGTCGATGTAGCGCCACAGCAGCGAGACATCGGCCATGCCGAACGACAGGGTGTTACGCACCGACCACTGGAACTCCGGCTGGATCGACGCACAGTTGGCCGAGTAGAGGCCGACGCAATCGCGGTTGATCGAGGTCGGGGTTGCCTGGAAGGTCGAGCTGTTGGTCCAGTTACCGTTGGCGTTCAGCGCCCACTTGGCGAAACCGATGTCCTTCGAATAGTTGATCGAGACATCGATACCGTCGGTCTTGAGCTTACCCAGGTTGGACAGCGGCTGGTACAGACCAGGAGCGTTCGCGGCCAGACCATAGAGGCCACCGGTCGACGGATCGCGACGGATGACCGTGCAAGCCTCGCTCGAAGCGCTGGCTGCCGTGACATTGCCGAAGCAAGCGTCGATAACATCGTCCGGGGTCGGCGTGGTGATCGCACCCGTGATCTTGATGTTATAATAGTCGACGGTGATCGCCAGACCGGGGACAGCCGACGGCTGCAGCACGACACCGAAGGTGTAGCTGTTCGACTTTTCCGGACCCAGGGCAAGGTTGCCACCGGTGGTGGTGTTCACCTGACCAGCCGGATCGTTGATGATCGAACCAATCTGCGCAAGCGTTGCGCCCTGCGCGACGCAGATCGCTGCCAGGTTGGCGTCCTGGGTCGGCGCGGCGCCGGCGCAGGGGTCCGAAGCCAGGTTGGTCAGAACGGTGTTCAGCGGCGAGAAGAGCTCCGAAATGTTCGGGGCGCGCACGGCATGCGAATAGTTGCCGCGCAGCTTCAGGCCGTTGACCGGGGTCCAGTTCAGACCGGCCTTCCAGGTGGTGGTGTTGTAGCCCGAACCACCCTGAACGCTGTAGTCCGAATAGCGGATACCCGCTTCGGCGGTCAGGTCTTCAAAGAAAGGCTTGTCCTGAACCAGCGGCAGAACGAGTTCGCCATAGGCTTCATAGACGTCATAGCCGCCGTTGATGTTGGGAGCCGCACCACCGGCGCCACCCAGATCACCCGACTGCGACAGCAGATCCGATTCCTGCGAGGCGGTGTACTTGCGATATTCGCCACCGACAGCGAAGGCGACGGCGTCCGAAGCGAACGGCACAGCCACGCCGAAGTCGCCGCTGATCACGCCCTTGACCTGAGCCAGCGAGGTCTTGGTGGTCACCTGGCTGTTGGCATTCAGGAAGCTGTTCATCGCATCGGTGATCGAACCGTCGGGACCGAACAGATTGAGCGGAACGCAGCCATTGGAATCATCGACGCACTCAGTGGTGCTGGTAGCAAGCAACGCCTGCTGCACGCGCGAGTTCAGCCAGTAGCCCTTCTGGGTCTGAATCTGCTCGCTTTCGCCATAGGCGCCCGACAGATCCCAGCTGATCGAATCCGTGATGCCGCCACGAGCGCCGATCTTGTAATCGAAGAAGGTGGTGGTGAAGTCCGAAATACGCGGCCCAAGCTCGGTGGCACGACGGTTCACGGTAACGGCGGGGTTCGAGTTGAAACCTTCGCCTTCCCCGATCACGCCATCGCCGTTCATGTCAGCCGCAACGAATTCGCTAGCCGAAGCAGAACCGACGGTACCGGTGCGGGCGTCGCATTCGGCCTGGGTAAAGCGGGGGCGATAGCCGGCGCGCGGATCAACGTCGAACGCACAGAAGGCATTGCGCTGTGCATCGGTCAGGAACGGATTGTCCAGACCGAAGGTCACCGGAATACCAAAAGCGCCCGAAGGAGCAATGATGGTGCTGACGGTGTTCTTCGAGAACACGCCACGCGAATAGACTTCCACCGCGTCGCTGAGTTCGTAGCGGCCAGCGCCGTACATGTTGAAGCGCTTAAACGGCGTCTGGAAGATGTTGAAAGGGTTGAAGTTGTAAGCATCGAAAGCCGAGGTCGGACGGAATGCACCGCCATCAGCAGTCAGCTGACGCGTACCCTGAACCGAAGTACAGGCCACCTGGCCAGTGCCACCGCAACCCGTGGTGATCGAATCCAGACCGCCAACGTTCACGCCACCGAAGCGCGACGGGGTCGAGGTGCCCGAACCACCGTTCGCACCGCTGAACGAGTCGATCGACGACTGCGAGAAGGAACGGTCGCCCTGATAGACGGGGTCAGCCTGCTGATAGCCGACCGAGAAGACCACATTGCCGCGGCCGTCGTCGAAGTTGGCGCCCAGGGTCACGTCGGCGCGGAAATAGTTGCCGTCGCCCTGTTCGGTCAGCTGGTTCGAAACATTGGCTTCGAGACCCGAGAAGTCCGACTTGGTGATGAAGTTCACCACGCCCGAGATGGCGTCGGCGCCGTAGGTGGTCGATGCACCACCGGTCAGCACTTCGACGCGCTCGACGAGAGCGAGCGGAATGTTGTTAAGGTCGAACTGGCCAGCGAGGCCCGAGGGAGCCAGACGCGAACCGTCGATCAGAACGATGTTACGGAACGAGCCGAGGCCGCGAAGGTCGACCAGCGATGCACCGCCGTTACCGTTGTTAACGGCCGAACCGATGCTGGGGACGACGCCCGGAATTTCGCGCAGAATTTCTTCGGCGGTGTTGTTCTGCTTCAGTTCGATCTGGTCCGACGTGGTCGCGGTGACCGGGGTCGAGCGTTCCAGATTCGGGTTCTTGATGAGCGAGCCGGTAACGACGATGGTGTCGGTGGCTTCGGCTTCGGCGCCCTGCGGCGCTTCCTGCGCGAATGCGGCAGTCGCGATCAGCGACGCACCGAGAATCGCCGGAGCGGCGCTGGCACGCAGCAGTGCCCTCTTCGAAAATGTCTTCACGTTTCCAGTCCCTTGCTCTGGAGTTGGGCAGTCACCTGCCTTCATGTGCACCTACAAGGGGATATGGTGCCCGACAGCGATCCCCCCGTATGGATTGCGGGAACCTGCGCGGTGGGAAAGCTGCTGTAAAGCGCGGGAAATCGCGCCTCGCCGCTTTTGAACAGCCCTGTATCAAAAATGCAACAAGGCGAAACATGTGGAATTGTACGGTCGCAAAGCAAGATAATTTCAACGCCGCAATAAGGTGCGACGCAATGCTGCAATCGCGAGCTGCCCGCTGTCAGTTTGTGACCGATGTCGCGATTCCATGGATGCCGGCGCGCTCTATTGACGACAGACTCGCGGGGTGCATGGTGGCGCCCATTGGCTGCAGATCGACGGAGAATCAAGCATATGAAGGCCCATCATGCGATGATCATGGCCCTGCCCCTGTGTCTGGTAGCGACCGGAACCGGTGCAGCAGAGCGGCAACAGCCCCGCGCCGAAATATTCACCGACCTGCTGAAATGTCGTGAAATCTCCGAGGATAAGGCGCGCCTGGACTGTTATGATCGACAGGTCGGCGCGATGGATAGCGCCGCCCAGCGCGACGAGGTCGTGGTGCTGGACAAGACCGAACTCAACAAGACGCGGCGCACGCTGTTTGGCTTTTCCTTCCCCAAATTGCCGTTCCTGGGCGGCGGTGATGAGGATGAGAAGAAGGAAGGTGCCGAGGCCGATGCCATGACGCAGATCGAGGCGACGATCGCGTCGGCCAAGAATGTCGGTAACGGCAAATGGCTGATTACGCTGGAAGATGGCGCCGAATGGATGACCACCGAAGCGGTCACCTATCGCGATCCCAAGCCCGGTATGACGATCGAGATCAAGCGCGCCAGCATGGGCAGCTTCATGGTCAAGATCGCCGGCCGGGCGGTGCGGGCGAAACGGGTCGGCTGATCCCTATCGCGCCTGCGGCATCGGCCCGGCGAGCAGCAGCGGGTCGATGCGCGCGTCGTTCCATTTCATGCCCCAGTGGAGGTGGGGTCCGGTGGCGCGGCCTGTGGCGCCGATCGCGCCGATGCGTTGCCCCTGTGCCACATGGTCGCCGGGCTTCACGTCGATCCGCGACAGATGCAGGAAGGCGCTGTTGAGACCATGACCATGGTCGATCATCAGCAGATTGCCCTCCAGCGTGAAGGGATGGTCCGCGGCCAGGATCACCACCCCGTCCGCCGGCGCCACCACCGGCTCGCCGGTCGCGCCGGCAACATCGACGCCGCCATGATAGGCGCCGGGCTGCCCCTGATAGATGCGCTGCGACCCGAACAGGCCGGAAATCCGACCCAGGCGCGGCCAGATGAAAGTCTGGCGCCAGCCCTGCGCGTCCGTCACCTTGTCGCGCGCGGCCGCGATCTGCTCCAGTTCGGGCTTGCGCAGGGCCAGGAAGGCCTCGCTGCTTTTCGTCGGGCGCAGCGGCGCATTGATCCGTTCCAGCCGCCATTCGCGCGGGGCGACGGTAAGGGTTCGGTCGATAACCCGGCCGTCCGACAGGCGCGCACTGAGCTTCGCCGGCGGCGGCGCATCGCGATCGAAGGCGATCAGGAAGCGGCCATCGGCATCGACCGGCACCAGCTGATCGCCGAAATGGAGCGCGACCGTGCCGGCCGGCGCGGTGCCGAGCAAAGTGCCGCCCTGGATCGCGGGGCCGGACAGGATGAAATCGGGTCCAGCCACACTCGTCGGCGCCGCGCGCAGCATCGCCGGGGCAAGCGGCAGCGCGGTGAGGACCAGCAAAGCGGCGAGCCGGCGGGTCATCCGGCGGCGCGTGCCTTCAGCTCCGCCTCGACCGACAAAGCGGCGCTGGCATAGGGTTCCTGGCGGGTGATCGACCAGTAGCGCAGATCCTCCAGCGGGATGCGCTGGCCGGACACGGCGCACAGCACATGGTCGCCGGCCTGCAGCACGCGAAAGCTGTAGGGCATATAATGCAGCCGGGCCGGGCGGTCGCGGTTGGACATCAACATGAATCAGGCCTTTCTGCGGCGCATCAGGAGAAGAGATCCTGCTGGCCGCCTTCGACGGTGTCGCGCGGTTTGCGCGCGGGACGGGATGGGGCGGATATATCGGGCGCGGGCGCGGCCTCAAGGGGCGCGGCGGCGTCGATCGCGGCAGCCACGGCGCCATCGGCGAAGTGCAGGCTGACCTGGCCCGCGGCCTGTGCATCGGTGACCGAACGGATCAGCCGATCGCCCGCCATCACCCGGGCAAAGCCGCGCTGCAACGGCAGGTCAGGATTCACCGAGGTGAAGAGGCGCGAGAGGCGATCGAAGGCGGTGGCGCGATCGCGATAAACGCGGGTCAGATAGTCGGGGCGCAGCCGCAGCCGGTCGACCCGCTCGGCCGCGCGGCTGACATATTGGCGCAGCAAGGCCGGGCGCAGCGCGCCACTGACCTGGCCCAGATGGGCGCGGGCGTCTGCGAGCCGGTGGCGCAGGCCGCTGTTGAGGCCGTCGGACAGGAGGTCGAGCCGCTGCCGCTGCGGCGCGAGCAGGGTGTCGGGCGTCGGCATCAGCCGCGCCTGCATATCCAGCCGTTCGCGCGCCTGCATCGCCCCGCGTCGCACCGCCCGGCCCGAGCGCAGGCCCATCTCGCCCAGCATCGCCAGCAGTTCGGCGCGGACCGGCACCGCCATTTCGGCGGCCGCCGTGGGCGTGGGCGCACGCATGTCGGCAGCATAGTCGCACAAGGTCGTATCGGTTTCATGCCCGACCGCCGAAATGGTCGGGATCGAGCATTCGGCGACCGCGCGGACGACGATTTCCTCGTTGAAGCTCCACAGATCCTCGATCGAGCCGCCACCGCGCGCGACGATGACGAGATCGGGCCGGGGCAGCGGGCCGCTGCCGTCCATGGCGGAAAAGCCGCGCACGGCGCGGGCAATCTGTTCGGCTGCGCCCTGCCCCTGGACCAGCACCGGCCAGAGCAGCACCTGGGTCGGGCAGCGATCCGCCAGGCGGTGGAGAATGTCGCGGATCACCGCGCCGGTGGGCGAGGTAACGACGCCGATGGTGCGCGGCAGGAAGGGCAGGCGGCGCTTGCGATCGCGGTTGAACAGCCCTTCGGCCGCCAGCTTGGCCTTGAGCTTTTCGAGCAGCGCCATCAGCGCGCCCTCGCCCGCCAGCTCCATCCGGTCGATCACGATCTGATATTTGGACCGACCGGGATAGGTGGTGAGCTTGCCGGTAGCGATCACCTCCACCCCGTCCTGCGGCTGGAAGGCGAGCCGCTGCGCCCCGCCCTTCCACATCACCCCGTCGAGCACGGCATTGTCGTCCTTGAGCGCCAGATAGAGATGGCCTGAGGCCGCGCGCTTGAAGCCAGAAATCTCGCCGCGCAGGCGAACATGGCCGAAGCGATCCTCCACCGTGCGCTTGAGCAGGCCCGACAATTCGCTGACACTGAGCGGCGGCGCGTTGTCCCCCGCCCTTTCCTCGGCTAACAGGCGGCCCGAACTGTCATAGGCATCAAATTCCGGGGACATGGCCGAGATGAACATCCTTCTGCTTGGCGGCGGCGGCCGCGAACATGCGCTGGCGTGGAAGCTGGCACAATCGCCACGCCTCTCGACGCTTTATGCGGCGCCTGGCAACCCCGGCATAGCCCAGCATGCCACGCTGGTCGACCTCGACGCGACGGATCATCGTGCGGTGCTGGATTTCTGCACCCGCCATTCGATCGCGTTGGTGGTGATCGGGCCGGAAGCGCCTCTGGTCGACGGCCTGGCCGACAATCTGCGCACCATGGGCGTCGCCGTGTTCGGCCCCGACAAGAAGCCGGCGCAGCTGGAAGGCTCCAAGGGGTTCACCAAGGATCTGTGCCAGCGCGCCAACATCCCGACCGCCGGCTACATCCGTGTCACCAGCAAGGATGGCGCGATCGCCGCGCTCGACGATTTCACCCTGCCGGTGGTTATCAAGGCCGATGGCCTGGCCGCGGGCAAAGGCGTGATCATCGCCGAAACGCGGCAGGAAGCGCTCGACGCGCTCGACACCATGTTCTCCGGCGCGTTCGGCAAGGCCGGCGAGGAAGTGGTGCTGGAAGAGTTCATGATGGGCGAGGAAGCCAGCTTCTTTGCCCTGACCGACGGCAGCGCGATCCTGCCCTTCGGTTCGGCCCAGGATCACAAGCGCGTCGGCGACGGCGACACCGGCCCCAATACCGGCGGCATGGGCGCCTACAGCCCGGCCCGCGTGCTGACGCCCGAACTGGAAGCACAGGTGATCGAGCGGATCATCAGGCCGACGGTCGAGACGCTGGCCGCAGAAGGCATGCCCTATTCGGGTGTACTCTACGCCGGGCTGATGCTGACCGAGGAAGGCCCCAAGCTGATCGAATATAATGCCCGGTTCGGCGATCCCGAATGCCAGGTGCTGATGATGCGCTTCGACGGCGACCTGGTCGAATTGCTGCTGGCGGTGGCCGAAGGCAAGCTGGCCGAGCAGGGGCCGGTCGCGCTGGCGGATCGCACCGCGCTGACCATCGTGATGGCGGCCAATGGCTATCCCGGCACGCCGGAAAAGGGCGGCGCGATCAAGGGGATCGACGCAGCCGAAGCACAGGGCGCCCGCGTCTTCCATGCCGGCACGGCGGAGAAGGATGGTGCGATCGTCGCCAATGGCGGGCGCGTGCTGAACGTCACCGCGACCGGCGATACCGTGGGCGCAGCGCAGGCCGCCGCCTATGCTGCAGTCGACGCGATCGACTTCCCGACCGGCTTCTGCCGCGGCGACATTGGCTGGCGCGAGGTCGCCCGCGAGGCGCAATAAGGGCCAAACCGGCGCGGGATCGGGACATGTCCCCCTTGTCCCGCGCCGCCAAGCGTCCTTAAATAGGGCGACATATCCATTCCGGGAGGCAAAGGGCGATGCAGGAATTCTTCATGGACTATGGCCTGTGGCTGCTGATCGCGCTGCTGGTCGTGATCGGCCTGGTGTTCCTGCTGTCGGGCAAGGGCAAGTCGGCTGCGGTGGAAGACCCCGCGCCGGTGGCACCGCCCGTGGCCGCCGAGCCGATTGCCGAGCCTGTTGTCGCGCCGCTGGTGGCCACGCCCGATCCGGTGCCGGTCGTCGAGCCCGTGGTCGCCGAGCCGGTCGCGGTCGAGCCGGTGATCGAGGAAGCCCCTGCGCCCGCCCCTGTCGTCGAACCGACGCCTGCGCCGATCCCGACATCGCCTGCCGTCGCGGCACCGGCCGATGGCGCCGACGACCTGCTGAAGCTGAAGGGCGTTGGTCCCAAGCTGGGCGCATTGCTGACCGAGCTGGGCGTGACGCGCTATGCCCAGATCGCCGGCTGGAGCGACAGCGACATCGCCGCGATCGACGCGAAGCTGGGCAATTTCAAGGGACGTCCGGTCCGCGACCAGTGGATCGACCAGGCCAAATATCTCGCCGCCGGCGACATTGCCGGTTTCGAAGCGAAATATGGCAAGATCTAAACCGTGATCGTGACCGGTTCCGGTTGCATTGCGACCGGGGCCGGCCTGCGTTGCGGCACCGCGCCCAGCAACAGGGGCGGCAATCGTCCCTGCCCCGCAAGTGCGCTGGCGATGTAGAGCAGCAGCACCGCACCAGCGAGAATGACGGCGCCATGCGGGTCGAGCATCGCCACCAGCCCCATTACCAGCGGATGCCAGAGATAGAAGAACAGGCTTTCGCGCCCGATCCGGTTGATCGGGCCGAAATGGAGGCGCACCGCCGACACGCTGGGCAGCAGCGCGATCAGCGCCAGACACATCAGCAGGCGGGCGGGCACGAAGGCGAGCGCATTGCCGGTGCCATAGAGATCCGACCACCAGAACAGACCCAGCGCCCCGACCATCAGCACGGGCCACAAATAGCGTTTGGGCATGCCCCGTTCGGCCATCAGCATGCCGAAGAAGAAATAGACCGGATAGCGCAGGAAGCGGCTATCGGGCGACAACAGGCTGCCGCCGACCGCGCCATGGTCGAGGCCGAAGCTGTACATGGTGGCCAGGCTGACGGGCGCGCCGATCGCCAGCAGCAAGAGCGGCGAAAGCGGCAGCAACCGGGTCACCAGAATCAACAGGAACAGCGCCGGCACATACCAGAGATGGAAGGGCGGACGCAGCAGCAGGTCGAGCGGCGTCTGCCAGGAAAGCAGGCCGCCGCTGGCCAGCCAATAGACAAGCATCGCCACCGCCCAGGGCAGCAGCATGCGTCGGCCATAGCGGCTGAACATCTCGCCAGTCGGCATGGAGCGGGTGCGGGTGACGTTGAGCAGATAACCGGAAATGCCGATCATCAGCGGCATGCGAAAACCCGAACCGATCCACAGCAGGACATGCTGCTGATGCGTCAATTCCATCGCATGCCCGCCCATGACGAGCAGGATCAGCAAGCCTTTCAGCAGGTCGATCGACGGGTTCTTGGTCACGATATGCTCGCAAAATTTGCCATCGAAACGATAGCGTCACAATATTGCCAAGCCCTTAAAATCCGCAATGGCATCATTCTGCCGCAGCCATCTTTTCTTAAGGAAAATATCGTTTAGACTTGGGCTATTAGCAGGAGGGTCGCCATCATCTTGCAGAGACTGGATTCCCCATTGGGCAAGCGTCTGCTGGCCCTGTCGATTTTTTGCGTGATAATCGGGGGCTGGTTTGCCTTCACCCATTATCGCGACGCCAGCCAGACCCTGCCGGACGGGCAGGGCCGTGAAGGGCCGTGCGCCCTGTGGTTCGTGGGCAGTTCATCGATCAAGCGCTGGACCAGCCTGGAGCAGGACATGGCGCCATGGGTCGCGCATAATCGCGGCATCAACAGCGCCACCTTCAACGAGATATTGCCGCGCTTCGCCAATATCGAGCCTGGCACGCCAAAACCGGCGGCGATCATCCTCTATGCCGGCGAGAATGACCTGGCGGGCGGGCGACAGGTGCGACCGATCTTCCACGATATGGCCCGCTTCCTGGAGATGCGGACGCAATTGCTGGGCGATGTGCCGGTCATCATATTGTCGATGAAGCCCAGTCCGGGGCGCTGGGCGATCTTTCCGCAGCAGCAAATCTATAATGATGCGACCCGGCGACTGATCCCGCACATGCAGAATGTCCATTATGCCGACATCACCACGCCGCTGCTGAAGGACGGCAAGCTGGGCGACAATTATCAGCCCGACAAGGTGCATATGAACGCGGCCGGCTATCGCATCTGGGCCGATGTGGTGCGGGCCCGGCTGAAAGACATTCTGCCGGAGAAGACGGTGAAGGCCTGCGCTGGCTGATCAGGCCTTGCCCAATATCTCCTTCGCGCGCGGCGCGAGGCGGGCGGCGGCGGCGGCATGGATGCCCGGCGCCGCACAGAGCAGGCCGAAGGCGACCGGCTGAGGCCGGTTGAAGGCGAGCGGATCGCCCAGCGCGTCGGTGACGATGGCGCCGGCCTCCTGCGCGATCAGGGCGGAGGCAGCGACATCCCATTCATTACCCCAGCGCACGGTGGCCACCAGATCGGCCTCATCGGCGGCGACCATCGCCATGCGCAGCGCGATGCTGTTGGGCTTGTCGACGGTGACGAGATCGCGGTCGGCGCGCGGCAGTTGGTCGGCGGGGACGCGGGCGCCGGGCAGCATGGTGCGATTGCCGGCATGGAGCGGCACGCCATTGCGGGTCGCCCCCTGCCCCGCCTGCGCAATCCATAATTCCTTACGCGCGGGTGCCGCCAGGATGCCCAGACGGACCGCGCCATCCTCTACCAGGGCGACGGAGACCGCCCAGCCGGGCCGGCCGCGCAAATAGTCGCGGGTGCCATCGATCGGATCGACCACCCAGACGCGCGATACGCCCAGGCGATGCACGGTATCGGCCGTCTCCTCCGACAGCCAGCCGGCCTGCGGATCGATCGCCGCCAGCCGTTCGCGCAGCATGACGTCGATTTCCAGGTCCGCCTCGCAGACCGGATGGCCGGGCACCTTTTCCCACTGGCGCACGCGCGTCTCGCCATCGGCCCATAGCGCCAGCGCGCGATCGGCCGCATCCGTGACCGCCGAAACGACGGCCGGCAACAGAGGCTCAGCCGCCGGCAACGGTCATCCCGTCAACGCGCAGGGTCGGCACGTTCATGGCGTAGCGGAACATCAGGTCATTGGCCGGCACCAGAGTGCGGAACATGTCCTTCAGATTGCCGGCGATGGTGATTTCCGACACGGCCGGGCCGACCGCGCCATTTTCGATCAGGAAGCCGGCGGCACCGCGGCTATAGTCGCCAGTGACGCCATTGACGCCCATGCCGATCAATTCGGTGACATAGATGCCGCGCTTCACGTCGGCCATCAGTTCGCCGACCGACAGGCTGCCTGCTTCCATATGGACATTGGTGATGCCCGCGCCCGGCGCACCGGCGCCGCCACGGCTGGCATGGCCGGTCGGTTCCAGGCCAAGCTGGCGGGCCGAGGCGCTGTCCATCAGCCAGCCGGTCAGCACGCCATCCTCGATCAGCGCGCGGCGCTCGACCGGCAGTCCTTCGCCATCGAACGGGCGCGAACGCAGGCCGCGCTGCAGCAGCGGATCGTCGATGATCGTGACCTTGCTGTCGAACAGCAGGGCGCCTAGCGAGTCCAGCAGGAAGCTGGAGCGGCGGGCGATCGCCGGGCCGACCATGCCGCCGATCAGATGACCGACCAGGCTGGAGCCGATGCGCGGATCGAAGATGACCGGCATGACGCCGCTGTCGACCTTGCCCGGATTGAGCCGCGCGACCGCGCGCTGGCCGGCGCGCATGCCGACCGCTTCGGCATCGTCCAGATCCTTCAGGTGGCGGCTGGCATGGCTGGCATGATCGCGCTGCATGTCGGCGCCGCTGCCCGCGAGCACACTGGCCCAGGTCGAATGGTTGGTCGCGGCATAGGCGCCGGCGAAGCCATGGCTGGTGGCGAGCGCGACCTGGCTGCGGCCGCTGGCGGCGCCGCCGCCTTCGCTGTTGGTGATGCCGGGGATGCTGCGCGCCGCTTCTTCCGCGATCAGTGCGCGTTCGCGCAGCGCGGCGGGTTCAGGCTCTTCCTCATCGACTAGGTCTAGCGAGGGTGCGCGCTTCCTGAGCAGCCGATCCTCCGGCGCCAGGCCGGCATAGGGATCTTCGGGCGCTTCGCGCGCCATGGCGATGCTGCGATCGATCAGGGTGGCGAGCGTCGCCGGGTTCATGTCCGACGCGGAAATGCTGGCCGAGCGCTGGCCGATGAAGACGCGCAGGCCGATCTCCTCGCCCTCGGACCGCTCGACATCCTCCAGCGCGCCAAGCCGCACCGCCACCGTGGTCGAGGCGTTGCAGGCATAGATGGCGTCGGCCGCGTCCGCCCCCGCCTTGCGCGCCGCCGTCACCAGATCCTGCGCGCGCGACTGGGCTTCTTCGAGGCTGAGCATAAGGGGAGGTCGATCCTGTAGTGAAGACGAAGCCGGGCCTTACGCCCTTGCGTCGGACGGGGCAACCGCGCCGCGCAGCCAATGATCGAGCAGGTGCCAGGCGACCGCCATGCGCGGCGGCGCGAGGAAGGGCGTCGGGATCGCCCGCCAGCGCCGCGGCGACGCCATCGGCATCGCACCAGAAGGCATGTTCGATCTCGGTCTCGTCCAGGGTCAGCGCGGGATCGTCGCACTGGGCGACGCAGGCGATCATCAGCGAGGAGGGGAAGGGCCAGGGCTGGCTCATCACATAGCGGACCGAATGGACCGTGATGCCGGCTTCCTCCTTCAGTTCGCGTGCGACCGCTTCCTCGACCGTCTCGCCCGGTTCGATGAAGCCGGCGAGCGCGGAATAGCGGCCGGGCGGCCAGCTATGCTGGCGACCGAGCAGGACACGGCCCTGATGTTCGGCGAGCATGATCGAAACCGGATCGACGCGCGGGAAATGTTCGGAGGCGCAAGTTCCGCAGCGCCGCGCCCAGCCGGCCTTGTGCGCATGGGTCGGCCCACCGCAGACCGAGCAGAAGCGATGCCGGGCATGCCAGAAGACGAGGCTGCGCGCGGTGCCGTAGAGCGCAACGTCGGACGCGGAGACGAGATCGGCGAGGCCACGCGATCGCGGCGTCGCGTTGGGGCCTTGGTCCAGCGTCTCGACCAGATGGGCAAAGATCGGCCGATCCTGCAGATCGACGCCGAGCAATACATGTTCCTCGATCCGCGCGTCGGGGCCAAGCGGGGCGAGGGCCAGGCCATGATCGTCCGTCACCGGTTCGAGGCCTTCGAGGATCAGCAACCGGGCATTGGGCGAGGCAAAGGCCTGCGCATGGAGCGCGGGGTTGCTGCGGATATGGTCGACCCGGTCGAGCGTGCCGCCGACGAAACCGGGCAGGCCGTGCGCTTGGGGGTCAGTTCCGTGCATCGTCCGTCATCTCCTTCATCGCCGCATCGGCCGCCCGCGCGAACAGGGTGGGCAGCCCTGCCTCGCCGATCCGGGCGCGCGGCCACCATTCGCCCGCGCCCGCCGGCACATGGTCCATCCCCACATGGGTAGTGTGGACGCTGAGCGCCAGCGAGAAATGGGTGAAGACATGGGCGACCGGCGGATCGATGGTCTGCCACTGCGCGACGAAGGGCGGCGTGGCGTCAGGCGCGGCGTTCCAGTCGGAACTGGGCAGCGCGCGCATGCCGCCCAGCAATCCCTTGTCAGGGCGCCGCACCAGCCAGACCTGGCCATCGCTGCGTTCGATCCACCAGGCATGGCCGAGGCGATGGGGCTTGGCCTTTTTCGGCGCCTTGACCGGGAAGGCAGCGGGATCGGCAGTGCGCACCGCCGCACAATCCTGACGCAGCGGGCAGATGCCGCAGGCGGGGTTGCGCGCCGTGCAGATGGTGGCGCCCAGGTCCATCATCGCCTGGGCAAAATCGCCGGCGCGCAGATCCGGCGTGATGCTGTCGGCGGCGGCGCGGATGTCCGGCCGGGCCGCGGGCAGCGGTGTCGCTATGGCGAACAAACGGGCGACCACCCGCTCGACATTGGCGTCGACCACCACGGCGCGCCGGCCGAAGGCGATGGCGGCGACAGCGGCAGCGGTATAGGCGCCCAGGCCCGGTAGGGCGCGCAACGCGTCCTCCGTATCAGGGAAGCGGCCGCCATGGTCGGCCACCACGGCGCGGGCGCAGGCCAGCAGGTTCCGGGCACGGGCATAATAGCCCAGCCCCGCCCAGGCGGCCATCAGGTCGGCGTCGGCGCTGGCGGCCAGATCCTCCACCGTCGGCCAGCGGACCGTGAATTTCTCGAAATAAGGGCCGACCGCCGCGACCGTGGTCTGTTGCAGCATCACTTCGGACAGCCAGACATGATAGGGATCGGCCGCATTGGCGCCCGGTGGCGCGCGCCAGGGCAGGCGCCGGGCATGGACGTCATAATGGGCCAGCAGATCCCGTGCGATTTTTGAACCCGACATCTCGACGCGCATGGCGGCCCTATGCCATGTAGCGCGCCATGACGGAACGCCCCCCGACCGCGAAAAAGACGAGCCGCGCCACGCCGCCGGCCGAGCGCCCCCGCGTGGGTGCGCCGCGCGCGATCGCCGACCTGATGCCGGAAATCGGCCGCACCGCCTTTCGCAAGTTCGGTTTCGTCCAGTCGAGCATCGTCACCCGCTGGAACGATATCGTCGGCGCCGACTATGCCGCGATCACCGCGCCCGAATCGATCCGCTTTCCGGTCGGCCAGAAATCGGGCGGCACGCTGCAACTGACCGTGATGAGCGGCCATGCGCCGATGATCCAGCATGCGCTGCCCGACATCATCGAGCGGGTGAACCGCTTCTTCGGCTATGCCGCCGTCGCCAAGGTGGCGATGAAGCAGGGCATGGTCGGTCCCGCACCGGTCGAGCGGCGCCCGCCGCCCCGCAACCTCAAACCCATTCCGGTCGAGCTGGGGGATTCCCTGCGCGACATCGGTGACCCGGAATTGCGCAAAGTCCTCGAATCGCTGGCACAGGGGCTTGCGAATTCGAATGGCCTGCCCAAGATCGGTTGATGCAACCCGCCCCGTCCGGGGCGATGCCTTAGGACTGCCCCATGACCAAGTTCCGCCTTTCCCTGCTTGCCCTGATCGCCGTTCCCGCCATCGCCGTCGCCGCCGCGCCCAACTGGGTCGCGCAGGTGGTGCGTTCGCCGATCGGCGGCCATGTCATGGGCAACCCTGCCGCGCCGACCAAGCTGGTCGAATATGTGAGCTATACCTGCAGCCACTGCGCCCATTTCGTGAATGACGCGAGTGCATCGCTGAAAGCCGATTATGTGAAGGGTGGCAAGGTCAGCGCCGAAGTGCGCAACGCGGTGCGCGACAAATATGACCTGACCGCCGCGCTGCTAGCCCGCTGCGGCGGCGCCAAGCGCTTCATGGGCAATCATGAGGCGCTGTTCGCCAACCAGGATGCCTGGATGGAGCAGATCATGGCGTACGACAAGGGCGCGGCCAAGCCGACCGAGCAGAAGGCGGCGCTGCGCGACATCGGCCAGAAGACCGGCCTCTATGCGCTGATGAACAAGCGCGGCTTCACCAATGCGCAGCTCGACGCCTGCATCGCCGACCCGGCATCGGAAAAGGCGATCCTAGCGATGACCGACGAGGCGTGGAACAAGGTCAAGATCACCGGCACGCCCGGCTTCGTCGTCAACGGCACGCTGGTCCAGGGATCGACCTGGGAGTTGCTCAAGGCCGCATTGCCCGCAGCCGCCCGCTGATCTAAACCGTCCCCAACTATCCATAATTCGGAGCGTCGCCCGTCGTGAAAGTCCTGTCCGGCCTTGCCCTTATCGCCCTGTCCCTGACGCTTGCCGGTTGCGGCAAGAAGGATGAGGGTAATGCAACCTCCGCCGCGCCGATCGCCGCCGTGGCCGCGCCCGCCGGCACCAGCTGGTCGGAAACCGTCGCCGAAACGCCCGAAGGCAATTTCGTGATGGGCAATCCCGCCGCCAAGTTGAAGCTGGTCGAATATGGCTCCTTCACCTGCAGCCACTGCCGCGACTTCGCCCATGAATCGTCGGAAGAACTGAAGGCGATGGTCGATAGCGGTAAGATCAGCTACGAATTCCGCGTCTATGTCCGCGATCCGATCGACATCACGACGGCGCTGCTGGCCCGTTGCGGCGGCAAGGACATTTATTACCCGCTGTCGGAACAGTTCTTCGCCAACCAGAGCGCGATGTTCGAAAAGGCGCAGGGCCTGGGCGACGCCCCCTATCAGGCGATGGTGTCGGCCCCGCCGGCGCAGCGTTTCGGCCAGCTGGCCAACGCGCTGGGCCTCATTGACTATGCCAAGCAGCGCGGCATTGCCGAGGATCAGGCCAAGCAGTGCCTGGCCGACACGGCAACTGCCGAGAAGCTGGCCAAGGGCGTCGAAGCGGCCAATGCCCAATATAATATCTCCGGCACGCCGACCTTCCTGATGAATGGCGTGGTGGTCGAGAATGCCTCGTCCTGGCCGGTGCTGAAGAACAAGCTCAAGGAAGCGGGTATCTGATTGGCGCAAGGGGGGGCGACATCTGAAGGCCTGAGGCCCAAGGAGACCGGGGCGGCACCCTGCCCCGGCGTTTCCCCATGCAGATAAAGCGGCTCAAGCTTTCGGGCTTCAAGAGCTTCGTCGATGCGACCGAATTGCGCATCGAGCCGGGCCTGACCGGCATTGTCGGCCCCAATGGCTGCGGTAAATCCAACCTCTTGGAAGCGATCCGCTGGGTGATGGGCGAATCCAGCGCCAAGTCCATGCGCGGCGGCGGCATGGAGGATGTGATCTTCGCCGGCACCACCAGCCGGCCGCAGCGCGACTTTGCCGAAGTGTCGCTGCTGACCATCCAGGAACAGGGCGAGCTGTTCAACGCGGTCGATGTCGGCGCGGATGGCGAGCTGGAGGTCACGCGCCGGATCGAGCGCGGCGCGGGCAGCGCCTATCGCGCCAATGGCAAGGATGTGCGCGCCAAGGATGTGGCGCTGATCTTCGCCGATGCCGCCACCGGCGCGCACAGCCCGGCGCTGGTCAGCCAGGGGCGGATCGCCGCCGTCATCGCCGCCCGGCCGCAGGAACGGCGCGCCATGCTGGAAGAGGCCGCAGGGATCGCCGGCCTGCATGTCCGGCGCAAGGATGCCGAGCAGAAATTGCGCGCGGCCGAGGGCAATCTGGCCCGGCTGGACGAGATACTGGCCGACATGGACAGTCGCGCCGGCAATTTGCGGCGCCAGGCGCGCGCGGCGGAGCGCTATATTCGCCTGTCCGAACAGATACGCGTTGCCGAGGGCCGGGTGATCTTCGCCCGCTGGCGCGAAGCCAATGCCAGTGCCGAGGCGGCGCGGGCCGAGGCGAAGCTGGCCGAGGCGACCGTGGGCGCGGCGCAGGAGGCGCTGACCGCCGCCAATGTCCATAGCAGTGCCGCAGTGACCGCGCTGGCCGAACGGCGGGCCGAGGCATTGGCGACGCGCGATGCCGCCAGCGAATCCGGCCACCAGCTCAACACGCTGAAGGCAGAGCGCGACGGGGTCGTGCGGCGGCTGCATGACCTGGCGCAGCAGGCGGCGCGGCTGGACGAGGATCGCGAGCGCGAGGGCACGCTGGCCAATGACGCGGCCGAGGCGATCGCGCGGCTGACCGCCGAGGTTGCGAGCCTGAAGGGCCGGATTGCCGAGACCGAGGCGATGCGCCCCGATTTCGCCGCGCGTATCGCCCGCGCCGAGGATGGCGCGCGCGATGCCGAACTGGAGCTGGCCAGGGCGATGGCCAAGCAGGCGGGCGAGCAGGCCGAATTGCGCGTCGCCGAGGCGGCGCTGGCGGCGGCGCGCGACCGGCTGGGCCGGGCGGAGCAGGCGATGCGACGGCTGGAGGGGGAAGCGGCGGCCTTGCCCGATGCCGCGCCGCTGGAAGCGAAGCGCGACGAGGCAGCGGCGGCGCAGGTCCGCGCCAATGCCGATCGCGAGGCAGCGGAAGCGGCGATCGCGACGGCCGAGACGGAGCGGCAGGTGGCGAGCGAGGCGCGGTCGGCAGCGGAGGCGGCGCTGGCATCG
>NZ_LUFI01000047.1:0-42853 GCF_005281675.1 Sphingobium sp. MP9-4
CGCTTGATCCCCATCCATCCGCTCCGCGCCTCAACACGGAGCCACATGAATCAGACATCACGCCGTTTGTGAATCCTGAATGGCGATCCGGCCTAGAAGGCAGACGTTGCTGCAACGCTTCCTTATCGATCAATGCGCTGCCAGCGTGATAGAATTGGTGGACGCATTGCTACGGCGATTCAGACCGAGAGGTCGGATCGATGCCCTGCCGCGAGGCAATGCCCATGAGCGTTATGTCGCCAGATGGGATCATCCGACGGATCAGGTAAGGGGTGTTCTGCGCCGAACCAAGGGTAATAACGGAATGCGACTGACTGTGTACAATAAACTGGCACGGCAAGATAATAGTCAACAAATGCTGAGTGCGGTTTAGGTCGGTCAATGCCAGTGAAGGTATAGAGGCTTTGCTCGATCTTGATTTTCTGCTCAGGCGGTATCGCAAAATGGGTTGTTGAATTGCAGCAGCGCTGGCTCATAGGTCAGCTTCATAACATATCAGCGAGGGCCTGCTATTCCCCCAGCTTGAAGCGGTAATCTCATCGCCGTCGGCGCTCGGCAAGATGATGGGCACGCACTGGCTCGTAGCCGTCAGGCCGCGCCTTTGTCTTGGCGCTGTTGCGCCGCGGTTCGTGACTGATCGTGAACGCTGACCGTCCTGGGCGTGTCGCTATGCTTTTTCGAGATTTACCGGCTGCATGCAGCCGGTAAATCTCGATCCGCTCTTCAAGGCTGAAGTGGCCATGATTTTCTCCCATCGCGGCAACATTCTAACAGTTGTTGCACTTGTTCCGTGAACTCAAGGCGGCGGTAGAAGGAAGGCCGGCCGTCTCGCTATTCGTTGACGTGGCGTGCGCATGCCTGAGATGCCAGCCTTCGCTGGCATGACGGGATTTGCCAGCCCTTAACCACGCTTATTCCTCGGTTCTGAACAGCACCGTCTCGCCGAGCAGCAGGAAGAGGAGGAAGGGCGCCCAGGCGGCGAGAATGGGGGGGTAGGCGCCCAGATTGCCCATGGCGAGCGAGAAATTGTCGGCGACGAAATAGGCGAAGCCCAGCGCCATGCCCATCACCGCGCGCAGGAAGAGCTGGCCCGAGCGGGCGAGGCCGAAGGCGGCGACGGAGCCGAGGATCGGCATCAGCACGGCCGAGAGCGGCCCGGACAGCTTGTGCCACAGGCTGCCTTCCAGTTCTGCGGTCGGCCGCCCGGCATCGTGCAGGTCGCCGATCGCCGCCTGCAACTCGCTGAAGGTCAGGGCGTCGGGATCGACCTTGGCCAAGGTGAACTGGTCGGGACGGATGTCGCTGCCGAAGCGCACGGTGCCGACATTCTGGAGCGTGCCGCGGGCGACGTCGAACTGGCGCGCGCCTTCCAGCACCCAGCTCTTGCTGGCGGCGTCATAATGGCCCTTGGGCGCGGTAATGATGGTGGTGAGGCTGTTGTTGATGCGGTTGAAGATCTCGACCTTGCGCAGCTGCACGTCCTGGCCATGGCCCGCGACGATTGCCGCGGTGACGAGATTATTGCCGTCACGCACCCAGGGATTGGTCTTGATGCCGCTGTCCGCGGGCACCGGGCCGAAGTCGACCGCCTGCCAGGCGCTGAGCATCGCGGTCGAGCGGGCGACGATCCGTTCGTTGAAGGCGTAGCTGAGGACCGAGACGCCGAGTGCGGCGGCGATCAGCGGGGCGAGGATCTGCTGGGCGGAGAGGCCCGCCGCCTTCATCGCGATGATCTCGCTATTCTGGTTGAGCGTCGCCAGCATGATGAGGGTGCCGAGCAGCACCGAGAAGGGCAGGAAGCGGGCGACGATCTGGGGCGCGCGCAGGCCGACATAATGCCAGAGCTGCGCATCGCCATTGCCCGGATAGGCGAGGATGTCGCCCGAATTGCCGAGCAGGTCGAGCATCTGCAGCACGACCACCAGCATCGCTAGCACGGCAAGGGTGCGGGTCAGGAACAGCCGCACCATGTACCAGCTGACCTGGCGCGAGGGGAAGAAATCGAACTGCATGGGGTCAGGCTGCTCCTTGCGCCGGCTCGCCACGCCGCGTCACGAAGCGCAGCAGGCGGCCGATCTGCTTGCCGAGCTTGGCGAAGGCATATTCCAGCGCCGCGATCGGCTGTCCGCCGGGGCGGTGGGCGATGACATGATACATCCAGAAGATCAGCCCGGACGCCAGCAGGAACGGCCCCCATAGCGCGATGATCGGATCGATCTTGCCCAGCGAGCCGATGCTTTCGCCATATTGGTTGATCTTGTGATAGGTGACGATGAAGACGATCGAGAGGAACACGCCGAGCGCCGAGGTCGAGCGCTTGGGCGGGATCGCGAAGGCGAGCGCGGCCATCGGCAGCAGCATCATCATCACCACTTCGACCATGCGGAAATGGAAGTTGGAGCGGACCTCGTTGCGCAGCTTGGTCGGCGTGGCGGGATCACGCCCCATCGAGAAGAGTTCGGGCAGGGTCTTTTCCCGGTCGACGTCGCGGCCGCGGAAATTCTCGATCTGCGGCAGGTCGATCGGCAGATCGTGGCTGGAGAAGGAGAGGATGCGCGGTGTCTTGTATTTGGGTGCATCGTTCACCAGCACGCCGTCGCGCAGGCGGAAGATGATGGTGTCGGGATCGTCGGTGGCGAGGAAGGCGCCCTGGGCAGCCGTGACCGCGACCGACTGGCCATCCTTGCCGACGGCGCGGACGAAGATGCCGCGCAGGTTGCGTCCTTCGTCCAGGCTGCGTTCGATCCGCAGGGTCATGCGCTTGCCCAGGCTGGTGAACTCGCCGACCTTGATCGACGCGCCCAGCGCGCCCGAGCGCAGTTCGAAGCGCAATGCCTCATAGGCGTGGCGGGACAAGGGCTGGACCCAGCCGACAATGCCGAGGTTGAGCAGGGCGAGGGCGAAGGCGAACATGTAGGGGACGCGCAGCAGCCGGCCATAGGAGAGGCCGACGGCGCGCATCACGTCGAGTTCGGACGAGGTGGCAAGCTTGCGGAAGGCGAGCAGGATGCCGAGCATCAGCCCGATCGGAATGCCGAGCGAGAGATATTCGGGCAGCATGTTGGCGAGCATGCGCCACACGACGCTGACGGGGCCGCCTTCGGCCGCGACAAAATCGAACAGGCTCAACATCTTGTCGAGCACCAGCAGCATCGCGGCGATCACCAGGGTGCCAAGCAATGGCAGCGCGATCAGGCGGGCGAGATATCGGTCGATGGCAGTCAGCATTTCTCTATGTCGTCGTCCCATCACCATGTTTTGGCCGCAAACCCCGCCCATATGCGAGTCAGCTAATAAAAGAGTCGCGGGGCGAACAGGGGCTCGCCGTCCGATCACATCGGGCGGCTATAGCTTCCAGGAGTCTGATGGTCATGTTGAAAGTTGCAATGGGTCTGATGCCGGTGGCGGTTCTGTTGGCCGCAACGCCTGCCTTGGCCCATGGTCAGGAAATCACGAACGATCTGTCCCGTTGCGCCGCGTCGGCCAAGGGGCCGGCGGTGCTGGTCGATGTGCGCGGCTTTGCCGAGGCGACCGGCCGCGTGCGCATGCAGTCCTATCACGCCACCAAGGCGAGCTGGCTGACCAAGGGCGAATGGCTGAACCGGATCGACACCGTGGTCCGCCCGTCCGAAGGCGGCATGCGATTCTGCATGCCGATCCCGGAGCCGGGCAAATATGGCATCGCCGTGCGGCACGACCGGGACGGCAATGGCAAGACGGACATTTCGCGGGATGGCGGCGGTTTTTCGAACAATCCGTCGATCAACATCTTCAATCTGGGCAAGCCGTCGGTCGACAAGGCCGCCTTCTATGCTGGACCGGGCGTGACCCGGATCACCATCAACCTCAAATATATGTAAGGTCGTCATGGTTCGCGTCGCGCTCCTGTCCAATCCCAAGTCCACGGGCAACCGGCAGACCTTGCCGCGCGTGCGCAGTTTTTGTGCCAACAACCCGGACATCTTCCATTATGAGGTCGAGCATGTCGACCAGATCGGCCGCGCGCTGCAGACGATTGCGCGGGTCGATCCGGCCGTCATCGTCATCAATGGCGGCGACGGGACGGTGCAGGCGGCGCTGACCGAACTCTATCAGGGCGAGCATTTCTGCGGTCGGGTGCCGCCGATCGCGGTGCTGCCCAATGGCAAGACCAATCTGATCGCGCTGGACTTGGGCATCCATGGCGACCCGATCAAGGCGCTGGAGCGCATTGTCGAGATCGCCAAGTCGGGGCTGGGCGACCATGTCGTGCAGCGCGAGCTGATCGCGCTGACCGACGGGCAGACGACCCGTCCGGTGCTGGGCATGTTCCTGGGCGGTGCGGGCCTGGCCGACTATATCCTCTATTGCCGGGACAAGATCTATCCGCTGGGCCTGTCTAACGGGTTCAGCCATTTCCTGACCGCGCTCGCCGTGCTGGCGTCGCTGGTGTTCGGCATTCGTGCCCGATTCCTGCCACAATCCAGCCACCCGGTCAGCATCTCGCTGATGCGCGAGGGGCAGTTGGCGGGGCGCTTCTCGGTCCTGATCGTGACCACGCTGGAGCGGCTGCTGCTGGGCGTCGATCCGGGTGACAGCCGCCGTGGCAACATGAAGCTGATGGCGGTCGACCAGAGCGTGTCGGCGCTGCTGCGCCTGGTGTGGGCCAGCGTCTTCCGCCGGATGGGCAAGCAGCAGATGCAGGGAATCCATCTGGAGCAGGGCGACACGATCCGCATCGAGGGTGCGCAGAGCAGCGTGATCCTGGACGGCGAAATCTTCCGCGCGTCGGAAGGCAAGCCGATCCTGCTGCGCTCGACCGAACCGGTGCCCTTCCTGCGCCTGGCCGCCTGAGATCGGCCGAGCGGCGGGGGCTGTTTCGGCGCCCGCTGAATGGTTGAGATGGGTGGGCACAAGACATTCCTCCCCGGCACGGGGAGGGGGACCGCTCGCGTAGCGAGTGGTGGAGGGGCACAGGCCGGATAGCGCAGCGCTAAGAGGCACCTGCCCCTCCGTCAGCGCTTCGCGCTGCCACCTCCCCGTTCCGGGGAGGAACGTCCGCTCCTGATCGTTTCACGACAATTTAGACTTGTCCTCGCCACCTAGTCGCGTGGCACCGCTACATCGACCGCGCCCGGCGCGATCTTTACCGTGACCGGGGTTTTTGCCAGAACTTCGCCGTCGATCGATATCTTCTGTGGCGGGTGGCAGGCGAGCTTGAACTGGCGGCCGTGAAATTCCTCCGTATGGGCATTGCGGTCGCGCAGCTTCACGAATTTGGCATACCAGTCCCAGGCGAGGCGCGGCTTGGAGCGGCCGACGACGGCCTGGATCACGATCTCGCCGGTATCGACGGCAGCATGGTCCGATAGCTCGACCCCGCCGTGATAGGGGCCGTTGAGGATACGCACTTCTGTCGACCACAGGCGCCGTTCCTTCACGCCATCGTCGATGGTCAGGCGGAAGGCGCGGAAGCCGACCGAGCATTTGACCGCCCAGATGAGATAGCCGATGCGGCCGAGATAGCGTTTGAGCTTGTGCGGCACGGTCTGGCCGATCATCGGCGACAGGCCCAATGAGGCGGCATTCACGAAATAGTCGCGATCGATCATGCCGAGGTCCACGCGGCGGCGCTGGCCGGTGGCGATGGCGCGGACCGCGCCATCGAGGTCGAGCGGCAGGCCCAATGTGCGGGCGAAGCTGTTGGCGGTGCCGAGCGGCAGCACGCCGAAGACGCAATCCTTGCCGACCAGTTCGTCGACCGTGCCCGACATGGAGCCATCGCCGCCGCCGACGATGACCATCGGCGCGCCGCTTTCCACCGCCTGGCGGACGGTTGCGGCCATCTGTTCGGGGTCATCGACCGCATGGGCAGCGATCAGCTCGACGCCGGCGGCTTCGAGCTTTTCCCTTGCCTGATTGAAATTGTCCTGGCCGCGTCGGCTATGGGCGTTGACGGCCAGGATCGCCTGCCGGGGGAGCGTTTTCGTTTCCATGCCGCAATAACACCGTGCGGCGATTTCGGGTCCATCGGAAACGAATAGCGATGGATTCGTTGGGGAGGCATGGCCCGTATCGCCCATCTGTCCGACATTCATTTCGGCGCGCATGATCCGCGCATCGTCGACGCCGCCACCGCCTGGCTGGAGGAACGCCGGCCCGACCTGGTCGTCATCAGCGGCGACTTGACCCAGCGGGCGCGGGTGGAGCAGTTCAGGGCGGCGGCGGCCTGGCTGGGTCGCCTGCGCGCTGCGGGGCTGAAGATCCTGGTGATCCCCGGCAATCATGACGTGCCGCTGTTCGACGTGGTGCGACGCTTCGCCCGGCCGCTGGCGCGCTACAAACGCTATATCAGCCGCGACCTCTGTCCCTTTTACGAGGATGACGAGGTCGCGATACTGGGCCTCAACACCGCCCGGTCGCTGACGATCAAGGACGGGCGGATCAACCATGACCAGATGGACCGGCTGCGCGAGAGTTTCGCGCAGGTCGCGCAGGCCAAGACCCGCATCCTGGTGACCCATCATCCGCTGTTCGCCATGCCGATCGGCCGCGGTGGAGAATTGAGCGAGGCGGTGGGGCGGCATGAGGATGCGGTGCAGGCGGCGTGCGAGGCGGGGGTGCATGTTGCGCTGGCCGGGCATTTCCACCGCACCTATGCGGAGGCCGCGCAGAAGATGGTGGCGCATAGCGGCGGGGCCCTGGTCATCCAGGCGGGGACGGCGACATCGACCCGGCTGCGCAATGCCGAGCCGCAAAGCTTCAACTGGCTGCATGTCCGGCGCAGCAATGCGATTGAACTGCAGGTGATCGTCTGGGACGGCAACGCGTTTCGTCGGGCCAGCCATGTCGATTATGTGCGGGAAGGCGACGCATGGACGGGACGGGATGTTATCGATCCGCCGACGGTTGGCAGCCTGGCTGTGCTACAAGGGACAGGCTGAGGCAGGAGTCTTCGATCGGTCGCAATTCTCCCTAAAAAACAATGATTCATGTTGCATCGGCGAAGCGATTGACCAAAGGCGATGGGCTTGCGGACCCAGGGAGTGTCAGTTGGTCGGATCATTGTCCCATCGGATTGTGGTGCTGTGCGGCATATTGTGCGTGGTTATGGTGCTGCTCGCCGGGTTGTTGCTCGACGGGTCGGCGCAGATGCGCGGTAGCCTGGGCTGGGTGACTCATTCCTCGCAGGTGCTCAAGACCGCAAACCGGACGCTGGGTCATCTGCAGGAAGCGGAGTCGGGACAGCGCGGCTATGTGCTGACCCGCAATCCCGAATTTGCCGAGACCGTCGCGGCCGAGATCGCCGCCGCCAAGCATGATGCGGCCGCGCTGGTCAGGCTGACGGCCGACAATCCGCCGCAGAATGAACGGGCGCAGCAGGTGCGTGCGCTGGTGACGGAACGGGCCGCGAGCCTGGAGAAGTCGGCGGCCATGACCCGCGCGGGCGACTTTGCCGGGGCGCAGGCATCGACCGCGACCGGGCGGGGGCGCTATCTGATGCTGATGGTAGAAGCGCGGGTCGGCGATCTGCTGGCCGAGGAGCGCGCGCTGTCGGTCGATCGCATGGGCGCGGTGGAACGGCGGCTCAACTATATTCGCTGGCTGGTGCTGCTGGGCACGCCGCTGACGGTGGCGATAATCGTCATCATGGGCGTGGCGCTGATCCGCGGCATCCGCCGTCCGGTCGATGCGATGATGACGGTGATGGGCAAGCTGGGCGCGGGCGACCGCAGTGCGCGCATCGATGTCGAGATGCGGTCGAGCGAGTTCGAGCGGCTGGCCGGCGGCTATAATGAAATGGCGCGCGAACTGGAGGCTGCGGTCGCCGACCAGGTGGACAGCGAGGGGCGGCTGAAGGTCGCCAACCAGGAACTGAGCGCCAATGCGCAGGTGTTGCGCGAACGGGGCGAGGTGATCGAACTGCTGGGCGGCATGGCCCACCGGATGCAGGCGGCCCGCACCGACGAGGAACTGGCGTCGATCATCCGGGTGTTCGTGCCACGCGTGCTGCCCGATATTCCCGGCGCCCTCTATGCCCATAATAATTCCCGTAACCTGCTGGTGCCGATCGCGGCCTGGGGCGGGCTGGAGGTCGAGCAGGCGGGCTTTGCGCCCGACCAGTGCTGGGCGCTGCGGCGCGGGCAGAGCCATTATGTGACCGAGCAGGGATCGGACATCGTCTGCGCCCATGTCGGGGCCGAGGCGGACCATTATCATTGCGAGCCGCTGCTGGCCGGCGGCGAGGTGATCGGCGTGCTGTATCTGCGCGGCGTGGTGGGGGCCGAGAACCGGTTCCGCCTGACCGTGCTGACCGAGAATATCGCGTCGGCCCTGGTCAACCATCGTCTGCAGCGCGGCCTGCGCGAACAGACGATCCGTGATCCGCTGACCAGCCTGTTCAACCGCCGCTACATGGAAGAGACGCTGGCGCTGGAGATTGCGCGGGCGACGCGCACCGGTAGCCCGCTGAGCCTGGTGATGTGCGACGTCGACCATTTCAAGCGCTTCAATGACGAGTTCGGCCATGAGGCGGGCGACGCGGTGTTGCAGGCGGTCGCGACCGAAATGCGCAGCCGCTTCCGCGACGGCGATGTCGTCTGCCGCTTTGGCGGCGAGGAGTTCACCATCATCGCGCCGGGCACGTCGGCCGTGGTGCTGGCCGACCGGGTGGAGATCGTCCGCCAGGCGATCAGCGAGCTGATGGTCAACCAGGGTGGGCGCACGCTGGGGTCGACGACCATGTCCTTCGGCGTCGCCACCTGGGAAGAGAGCATGGAGCGCGACGGCTCGACACTGATCAAGGCGGCCGATGCCGCGCTCTATCGCGCCAAGCGCGAGGGGCGAAACCGGGTGGTGCTGGACGCGCGGGCGGAAGCGCTGTCAGCCTGACCAAAGTGGCCTGAAAGGGGCGGCGGAAAATAGGAAAGTCGCCGCTTAACTTCGCATATTTCCCGCACATTTCGACATTTTATGCCGATGGTTGGAAATTTCCTTGCGTCGTCCAGCTTGCCTGAGTTGAGAAAGAGCCGGGCGCGATCATGGCAGTTCGGCGCGCTGTAGGACAGCGGACCGTTTCATGCGGGCTGGAGGCTGTCGGCGATCGCGCGCAGATGGGTGAGCGCCGGATTGCGGGCGTCGGGGCGGACCATCAGCAACTGTTCGACCATCGGCGCGTCGACCAGCGGCACGAAGCGCACGCTGGTCATGGCGAGCCGTCGCAGCGATTCCGGTACGATCGCGACGCCCAGCCCTTCGCCGACCAGGCTGACGATCGTCTGCTGCAACTGGGTTTCGAGCAATATGGCGGGTGGCGCGGCCAGCCAGCCCAGGATCGCGCGGCGCAGCGTGGGCGTCACATCCGCGGGCGAGAGGATGAAGCGTTCGCCGGCCAACTGGTCGGGGGTGAGGGCGCTGGCACTGGCCAGATGATGGTCCGACGGGACGACGGCGGCGAGCGGCTCGCGATAGAGCGGGCTGGTGACGAGGCCGCGCCGGGGGCCGGGATCGAAGCCGATGGCGGCGTCAAAGCGCCCCTCCATCACGCCGTCGGCCAGCATCATCGGCAGTGTTTCGCGCAGGTGCAACGTCACGTCGGGATGGGCGGTGGCGAAGCGGCGGGTGAGCAGGGGCACGCTGCTATAGGCGGCATGCATCATGAAGCCGATCGTCAGTTCGCCACGGTCGCCGGACTGCCAGGCGCGGGCATCGCGACAGGCGCGGTCGAGCGCGGCGATGATCTGTCGCGCATCCTCCAGGAAGCGGGCGCCGGCCGGGGTCAGCACGGCGCTGCGCGAATGGCGCTCGATCAGGCGGACGCCCAGTTCCTGTTCCAGTGCAGCCACCTGGCGGCTGAGCGGCGGCTGGGTGACGTGCAGCCGTTCGGCCGCGCGGCCAAAATGCAGCGTTTCGGCGACGGCGACGAAATAGCGGAGCTGGCGAATATCAATCATACGGAAACGGTATCAATCATTCCATGCAATGGCATTGGTATGCATCGATCCGGCGGCGTAGGCGAGCGCTGTTTCCGCTGTCCCGAAAGTCCTCCGATGTTGTCCGTAATGCTGATCGTCCTGCCCATCTTCGCGCTGATCGGGGCGGGATGGATCGCCCGCAGGAGTGGCGTGCTGGGGCCGCATGCGACCGGCGAGATCAATCGCTTCGTGGTGTGGCTGGCGCTGCCGGCGCTGCTGTTCGACATCGTTGCCAAGGCGCGGTGGAGCGACATCTGGCAGCCCGGCTTCATCGCCGTCTTCGGCATCGGCGCGGGGCTGAGCTTTGCCGCGACGCTATTGCTGCGGCGACGCGAAGGGCGGCATCTGGCGGATGCGACGGTCGATGGGCTGAATTCAGGCTATGCCAATACCGGCTTCATCGGCTTTCCGCTGGCGGCGACGATATTGGGGCCGGCATCGCTGGCGCCGACTTTGGTGGCGACGATCATGACCGTCTGCCTGCTGTTTGCGGTGGCGCTGATCCTGATCGAGATCGGGATGCAGAGCGAGCGGCGGCCGGGGCACATGATGGCCAAGGTCGCACGGTCGCTGGCGACCAATCCGCTGCTGGTCGCGCCGCTGGTCGGTGGGCTGTTCCTGGCCTTTGCCATTCCGCTGCCGGCGCCGCTGGACAAGTTCCTGTCGCTGCTGGGCGGTGCGGCGTCGCCCTGTGCGCTGGTCGCGCTGGGGCTGTTCATTGCCGAGAAGCGGGAGGGCGCCCCGCCGCCGGCGGGTGCGGTGGGGTTTCTGGTCGGCATGAAATTGCTGGCGCAGCCGCTGCTGACCGGGGCGCTGGCGCTGGTCTTCCGCCTGCCGCCGGCGCTGGCGGCGACGGCGGTGCTGATGGCGGCGCTGCCGACCGGCACCGGTCCGTTCATGGTCGCCGAATTCTATGGCCGGGAAGCGGGTATTACCGCGCGGGTGGTGCTGGTCTCCACCATCGCCTCGCTGGTGACCATTACCCTCTATCTGAGCCTGCGCTGAGCATTAGGGCGACAGGGCGTTGGGCTTTCACGCGCAAGGACAGGCCGTTAACAAAATAAATACTCGTCTTTGCTCTGCTGAGGGCGCAGGTTTTGCTGCTCCGATGGCGAATGAAGATGGGGGCCGGACTTGCGGCGACGGATCATTATCTTTCTGGCCCTGATATTGGCGATATTGGCGATCGTCATTCCACTGGCACTGACCGTCCATTTTTCGCGCGAGCGGGCGATCGCCGCCGAGCGCGCGCATATGCAGGAATATGCCAACTGGACGCTGCTGCGCGCCGAACAGGTGCTGACCGACGCCAAGGATGTGCTGGCGCAGGTCGGCAAGGGCGATTGTTCCGTCGGCCATATCGAGCGGATGCGCCAGTTGGCGATCGACAGCGGGGCAGTGGAGGAAGTAGGCCATTATGATGGCGATCGGCTGGCCTGCACCGGTTGGGGCAAGGTGCCGGCGGATGTCGTCATCGGGCGCGGGACGCCTTCGGCGACGCTGGCGGGCGGTTATGCGCTGCATCTGCATGTGAAGCCGCGCATCAGCCATGCCCGCGAGGTGATGGTGCTGGGCTATCGTGACCATAATGTGCTGATCCTGCCGCAGCGGCTGGTCGATGTCTTGTCCGACAGCCACATGATCCTGGGCATCGCGACGCGGCAGGGGACACTGATCGCCATTACCGGGCGGGCCAATGACGGGCTGGTGGGACAATTGAGCCGGCAGGCGATGACCGGGATGGACGAGACGGACATCTATGCGTCGGTGCAGCGCGGCGACCTGACCGCCTTTGCCATTGCCGACCGCAGCGCCATCGATGCGAAGCTGGGCAGCGAGATGCGCCTGTTATTGCCGATCGGGCTGGTGGCGTCCGCGATCCTGATGCTGCTGATCCTGTGGGTGTCACGCCAGCGCCTGTCGCCGGAAAAGGAACTGAAGCTGGCCATCCGCAAGCGCGAGTTCCAGGTTCATTATCAGCCGCTGATCGAGCTGGCGACTGGCTATTGCGTGGGCGCCGAGGCGCTGGTGCGGTGGCGGCGGCCCGATGGCCGGTGGATAGCGCCCGACCTGTTCATCCCGCTGGCCGAGCAGAGCGGGCTGATCCTGGACATTACCGACCATGTGATCGAGCAGGTGGTGGCGGACCTGCACGCCATGCTGCTGGCCGAACAGCAGGTGCATGTGGCGATCAACATTTCCGCGCGCGACCTGGAAAGCGGCCGCTTCCTGGACGTGCTGGAGCGCGAGATAGCCAAGGCCGGCATCGCGCCGGGCCAGATCTGGCTGGAGGTGACCGAGCGCAGCCTGATCAACCCGGACACGGCCCGCGCGACCATCGCCCGCGCGCGCGATGCCGGGCATCTGATGGCGATCGACGATTTCGGCACCGGCTATTCCAGCCTGTCGCTGCTGGAGACATTGCCGCTCGACGCGCTCAAGATCGACAAATGCTTCATCGATGCGATCGGCCGGGATGCGGCGGCCAGCGTGGTCACGCCCCATATCATCGGGATGGGGCGGGCGCTGAAGCTGAACCTGATCGCAGAAGGGGTGGAGACCCGCGAACAGGATGCCTATGTCCGCAAGGCCGGCGTCCAGTTCGCGCAGGGCTGGTATTATGCCAAGGCGTTGCCGGCGGACGAGTTCATGGCCTTCTACCGCGACTATAATCGGGGCAAGCGATCCCGCTTCCTGAGCGTCGCGGCCTGAGGATCAGTCCTTGCCCTTCAAGGCGGCGGCCAGCGAGACGGTGGCGCTGCCGCGGCGGGCGGGAGCGGCCTGGCTGGCGTCGGGTTTCCAGCCGGAGAGATAGATCAGCGCCATCTGTTCGGCGGTGCGGCCGTCGGGATCGGCGGCATCGGCGAAATGGGCGGCGGCGCGCATCAGTACGTCGCGCGACAGGGTTGGCGGGCGGGTGGCGAGCGCATTGCCCGCGCCCATGCCGCGCAGATCGTGCATCAGCCGGACCACGTCGCCATAGCGGATATTGAGCGTCTCGCCATCGGCCACCGGCATGGCGAAGCCGGCGCGGCTGAGCAGGTCGCCGGCCGAGCGGACATCGACCTGGGGATGGACATGCTGACCGGGGCGGTCGCCTTCGGCCGCGAGCAGGGCGGACTTGAGGCGCGGCAGGCTGCCTGCGCCGGCAAAGGCGGCGAGCATCAGCCCGTCGGGCCGCAGCACGCGGCGCATCAGGATCAGCGCGCCGGGCAGATCATTGACGCTGTCGAGTGTGCCGCAGGCGATGACCAGGTCGAAACTATTGTCGGCAAAGGGCAGGGCATCCTCGTCCGCCTGCACGCCGCCGGCCCGCTGCGCGGCGAGAAAGCCGGGATCGGCGCAGGCGACGCGCTTGCCCATGGCTTCGAGCGCGGCCTTCGCGCTGCCGTCCGGGCAGCCGACCAGCAACACTTCGGGCAGGTCGCGCTGCACATCGGCCAGCCGTTCGAGCAGTTCGTCCAGCATCGCGCGGTGGAGGAAGTCATGATCGGCAAAGGTGCCGAGCATCCGGTCGCGGTGGCGGGCGCGCAGAGCGCGGTCGAAAATGTCGGGGCGGGTTTCGGGGGCAGTCATGGCGGGCCTTGTGCATCGGGGACGAAGCGGGGACAAGGCAGATGATGTCGCTGGTCCCGCTTCTCAAGACCGTGATGCGTCCGGTCATGGATTATGCCCTTCCGCCACGCTGCCCCGGATGCGGCGCGATCGTCGGTGCGGACCATGGTTTCTGCCTCGATTGCTGGAGCGGGATGCGGTTTCTGGGGCCACCCTGCTGCGCGCGCTGCGGCCTGCCGTTCGCGCATGAGATGGGCGAGGGCGCGGCCTGTGGCGCCTGCCTGGCACAGCCGCCGCCGTTCGACAGCGCGCGGGCGGTGCTGGCCTATGGCGATGTCGCGCGGACTGTGGCGCTGCGGTTGAAATATGGGCGGCGGATAGGCCTGGCCCGGCTGGTGGCGGGGCAGATGTTGCGCCATGTGCGGCCGGAGATGGAGGACGCGCTGATCGTGCCGGTGCCGTTGCATCGCTGGCGGCTATGGGGGCGCGGCTTCAACCAGTCGGCGCTGATCGCCGATCATCTGGGGCGGCTGACGGGGCTGGCGGTGGACAAGCATGGCTTGCGCCGGGTGAAGCGGACGCAGCCGCTGCGGGGCATGAACCCCAAGCAGCGGGCGCAGGCGGTGCGCGGCGCCTTTGCGTTGGCGCAGGGGCACGGGCTGGCGGGACGGGTGATATGGCTGGTCGACGATGTCCATACCAGCGGGGCGACGGCGGCGGCCTGCGCGAAGCTGCTGAAGGGCGGCGGCGCGCGCGAGGTGCATCTGCTGTGCTGGGCGCGGGCGTTACCCAGAACCGGCGACGATTGACAAAGTGCGCATTCCCCCCAATTTCGGGGCAAAGGAGTTTTACCGAGATAATGGCAAAGGTCGAAATCTATACCAAGGACTGGTGCGGCTATTGCGCGCGGGCCAAGGCACTGCTGGAGGGCAAGGGTGTTGCCTTCGAGGAATATGACATCTCGCTGGGCGGCCCCAGGCGCGAGGAAATGCTGGAGCGGGCGCCCGGACGCACCACCGTGCCGCAAATCTTCATCGACGGCCAGCATATCGGCGGCAGCGACGATCTCGCCGCGCTGAACCGCGAGGGCAAGCTCGACCCGCTGCTGGGGCTGTAGGGCCGATGCGCGCCGCGATTCTTCAGATGACGACCGGGATCGACCCGGCCGCCAATGCCGCCGCGATTGAGGAGGCGGCGGCGCGCGCCAAGGGCGAGGGGGCGGACATGCTCTTCACCCCGGAAATGGCGGGCTATCTGGACCGCGATCGCAAGCGCGCGGCGGAAACGCTGCGCGGCGAGGCGGACGATATCGTGCTAGCCGCGGTGCGCGAGGCGGCGGCGCGCGAGGGGCTGTGGGTCCATATCGGGTCGCTGCCGCTGAAAGAGGCACGCAGCGACGGGCGCTGGGCCAATCGCAGCTTCATGATCGACGATCAGGGCGAAATACGGGCGCGCTACGACAAGATCCATCTGTTCGACGTCGACCTGGCATCGGGCGAAAGCTGGCGCGAATCCTCGGTCTATGGGCCGGGGGAAAGCGTGGTGGCGGTCGATACGCCCTGGGCACGGATGGGCTTTTCCATCTGCTACGACATGCGCTTTCCCGATCTCTATCGGGCGCTGACCAATGCCGGGGCGACAGTGCTGCTGGCACCGGCCGCCTTCACCGTGTCCACGGGCCAGGCGCACTGGCATGTGCTGCTGCGCGCCCGCGCGATCGAGGCGGGCTGTTTCCTGATCGCTGCCGCGCAGGCGGGCGCGCATCAGGACGGGCGCACCACCTATGGCCATAGCCTGGTGGTCGATCCGTGGGGCGATGTGCTGCTGGACATGGGCGAGGGCGCGGGGCTGGCCCTTGCCGATCTTGACCTGACCCGCGTAGAGGCGGTGCGCGGGCGGGTGCCCGCCATCGCCAATCGGCGCGTGATACCGCAGGATGTTGAGATCAGGTGATCGTTTTCGACCTTAAGTGCGAGGGCCAGGGCCATGTGTTCGAGGCCTGGTTCGGCTCCAGCGCAGACTATGCGGACCAGAAGGAACGGGGCCTGCTCGCCTGTCCGCTGTGCGGCGATACGCGTGTCGGCAAGGCGCTGATGGCGCCGGCGGTGGCGGCCAAGGGCAACCAGCGGCGCGAGATCGTCCAGCAGCAGCCGGCGGCCGAAGCGGAGACGGCACCGGTGGCGGCCGGGCCGGACGAGGCGAAGATGCGCGCGCTGGTCGAGGCGCTGGCGGACGCGCAGAAGAAGGTGCTGGAAGGCTCGACCTGGGTCGGGCGCGGCTTTGCCGAGCAGGCGCGGGCCATGCATTATGGCGAGCAGGACAAGGGCAGCATCCATGGCGAGGTCGCCCCGGCCGAGGCCAAGGCGCTGGCCGAGGAAGGCATCAATGTCGCGCAACTGCCCTTTCCGGTGATTCCGCCCGAAGCGAAGAATTGACCGCGCGCGCCGCGCATAATAGAGCCGGCGCTGCGTGCACCCGTAGCTCAGCAGGATAGAGCATCAGATTCCTAATCTGAGGGCCATGGGTTCGAATCCCGTCGGGTGCGCCATTTCGGTTCAAAGGCACGAACGCCTAGCACCGCCGCCTCTACGCCAGAGGCGGCGGTTAGGGTTCGGAGCAGCTCGCTCCGCAGCCCACGGATGCGGACCTCATTCCGATTGACGACTTCCACGCGCTGCGCGACGGCGCGAACCTGGTCGCGGGCGAATGTCCCGTCGCCGTTGCGCAACTTCTTGCGCAGGGCCGCCGCAAACGCGCGCAGGCTTTCCGGCGTGATCGCCGGACCGATCTTCACGATATGGGCGAGGGCGCGCTCCGAATCGCCCTTGGCTTGATCCCGCGTCGCGGTCAGCTCGCCGATGCGATCCTTGAGCGATGGGTCGCTCACGTCGATGACGCCGTTCTCGATCGCATCATAGAGGCGCTTGAGCTTCGCTTCCGCCTCGGTCGCACGCCGTTCGAGATCGACGACATGCTCGCGGCGCTGGTTCACCCACTCGTCGCGCCGTTCGAGGATCTGATCCATCAGAACTTCGAGCCGCGCCGGGTCGAGCAGCCGGGCTTCGAGATGACCGACCACGGCCTCGTTGAGCCGGTCCATCGGCACGGTGATACCGGGACAGCCGGTCGCACCCTGCCGCGCCTTCGTCGAGCAAGTGTAATAGCGATACTCCCGCCCGACGCTGCTGGTGCCGGTGCGCAGCGTCATCGCGCCGCCGCAGCACGCGCAGAAGCAGATGCCGGTGAGCAGCGTCGGGCCGCCCACGGCCATCGGCGGCATCATCTTCGGGCTGCGCGCCTTGAGCGAACGCTGGACGGCCTCGAACTCGGCTTCCGAAACGATCGCCGGCACTTCCATGACGGCGTGCTCGCTCTCCGGCTTCGGCGTCTTCGTTTTGTGATCACGGGTGTTGAAGCGGTGCTGGCCGATATAGGTCGTGCGGGTGAGCACCTGATGCACCGCGCCCAAGCCCCAACGCCCGCCGTCGCGGGTGCGGATGTTGTTCTCGTTGAGCCATGTGGCGATCGACTTGAGACCCATCGGGCCGCGGTTATCGACGCCATTGAGCGCCATGCGGTAGATACGCCGCACCGTCTCGGCTTGGAGCGGATCGACCTCTAGCTTCTTCTTGATCTTTGCGCCGCGCTCCCCGGCCGCAACGACGCGATAGCCGATGGGCGCGCGAGCGCCGTTCCAGAAACCTTGCCGGGCGTTTTCCTTCATCGCCCGCAACGTGTGCTTGCCGTTCTCCTTCGACTGATACTCATCGAACAGCGTCATGATCTGACGCATCATCACGCTCATCGGATCGTCGCCCAAATCCTGCGTGATGGAGATCAGCCGAACGCCGTTCTTCGCCAGCTTGCGAACGTAGAACTCGAACTGAAACTGGTCGCGGAAGAACCGCGAGAAGCTGTGGACGAGGATGACGTTGAACGGCGACGGCTTCTGCATCGCGGCGTCGATCATCGCCTGGAAAGCGGGGCGACGATCATCGGTCGCCGTGTTGCCCGGCTCGACGAACTCCGCCGCCACCTCCCAGCCGCGCGACAGGCAATAGCCTTCGATCTGGCGGCGCTGGTCGGGGATCGACAGATCGCTATCGGCTTGGCGGCCGGTGGAGACGCGCAGGTAGAGCGCCGCGCGGGCGGTCGCGGCGACCGGCGCCTCATGATCATCCTGTCGCAACGCGGCGCTGGTCATGATGCTTCACTCCTCACTTCACGGCAGCGGTCCGAACATCTTGTCCAGCTCTTGCCGCATGTGGCCTTCGATCGCGCGCAGCTCGGCGTCGCCGATGGGAACTTGCTCCGGCCAATCGTCGGTGACGACGATTGGTCCATCATCCTTGCGCGACCCGCGCGAAGCGCGGCGCGGTGCGACCCGGTTGGTGTAGTCGTGCAGGTCATCCGGGCACTCGGCCCAGCGTTGAGGCGTGCGGCGACGGACTTTGCGAGGAAGGGCCATCCCGCCAAGCTGCCTCGCCGCTGCGCCTCGCACAAAGGCTCCATCCCCGCGTAGCGCAGATAGGGATGTGCGGCGGCGGGCGTCATGTTTTGCCCCACGGATCGACGACCGTGATCCCGCACTCGGCGAAGTCACGCACATTGCGAGTCGCCAGCCGCGCGCCGCGCGAGCGCACGATGGCGGCAATCTGCGCGTCAATCTGGCTGATCGGCTTGCCGCCCTGTTTCCGCCCGGCGGCAATCTCGGGATAGGCGCTGGCCGCGTCGGTATCGAACGGCAAGACACGCCCGGCCAGATCGACCTCGAACATCGGACGCGCGGCCGCCAGCAGGTCATCGCGGCGGCGTCCCTCGGGAAGCAGCGCCAGCCCGTAGAAGATTTCCGCCTGCGTCAACGTAGTCGTGAACACGCCCGCCATAGGCTGATCGGCGATCCACGCCATGACTTGCGGGTCAGGCTCGCGTCGCATCATCTCGGAAATGACGTTGGTGTCGAGGACGATCATTCGCCGAAGTCCACGGGCAGCCGGATCGCCTCGCGCGGAACGTCAGGCAGATCGACGCCGCCCAGCTCGCCGAAGCGCTCGTTGATGGCCTGGCCCAGATTGCGAGGGCGCGGGATTTCGGTCGAGAGCGCCGAGCGCAAGATGTCGCGGGCTTCATCCTCCATAGAACGGCCGTGCATTGCAGCGCGCAGCCTCAGCCGATTTTTGATCGCATCGTCGATGTTTCGAATCGTCATAACCGCCATGCGCGCCTCCATAAGTCAATGACTGCATATTAGTCGATGGTGATGAAAATTGCAAGATCAGGGTTGGCGCCTCCCGGCGGGACCGCCGCCCTATCTCCGCTGCGCTTCGACCGAGCCCCTGACGGGTCTCGTCCCATGCGGGTGACGACCGGACTGGCGTACGGCGCTCTGGCGCCCGTCGGTCAATCCGCGGCGCGGATTGCGATTCTTCCTGCTGCGGAGATCGGGCCAGGGCGTTCGCCGGCCCGATTGCATTGTTGGTCGTTGCACTCCCGATATGGGGTGGGCGACGCTTCCCTTTAGGCCCGCCGCGCCGGGCCGCAACGCGCGCAGGCGCGCTTACCTCCTCTACGTTCCGGTCCTGCGGATGCTGCCCGGCTCCGCCGGCGGGCCTGCCGGTCGCTTCTTCGCCGCCCACCCCATTCCGGGGTGAGTGTGGTTTTACGGAGAAGTGTGATGAACGCTGTTACTCAAACCGCAGCCGCCGAGCCTGTGTCGGGCATCGAGATTTTCGTGCCGCTCGCCAAGCTCAAGAAGTCCCCGCGCAATGCCCGCAAGGTGCCGCATGGGGAAGCCGCTATCGAGGCGCTGGCCGCTTCGATCCAGCACAAGGGGCTGATCCAGAACCTTGTCGTGGAGCCGGAAACCAAGGAGGACGGGACGCCGACCGGCTATTATCTCGTCACCGCTGGCGAAGGCCGCAGGCTGGCGATGCTGCTGCGCGCAAAGCGTAAGCAGATCAAGAAGTCCGAGCCGGTGCGCTGCTGGCTCGATACCGCCAACGACCCGTCCGAGATCAGTCTGGACGAGAATGTGACCCGGACCAATATGCACCCCGCCGACGAGTTCGAGCGGTTCCGCGAGTTGGCGGACGGCAAGGGTTGGGGCGCGGAGGAAATCGGCGCGCGGTTCGGCAAGACGGCGGCAGTGGTGAAGCAGCGGCTTCGCCTCGGCGCGGTCAGTCCCAAGCTGTTGCAGGTCTATCGAGAGGACGGGCTTACGCTGGACCAGCTTATGGCCTTCGCCATCACCGAGGACCATGACCGGCAGGAGCAGGTGTTCGCCAACCTGCATCACAACCGCGAACCGTGGATCATCCGGCGAGACATGACCGCGAGCAATGTGCCTGCCGATGATCGCCGCGCGGTGTTCGTCGGGGCCGACGCCTATATCGAGGCGGGCGGCCATATCATCCGCGACCTGTTCAGCGAAGACCGAGGCGGGTTCTTCGAGGATGCGGGCTTGCTCGATATTCTTGCCGCCGAGAAGCTGCGGGAGGTTGCCGAGCAAGTGCAGGCCGAGGGGTGGAAATGGGCCGAGGCGCATATCGACTATCCCCACGCCCACGGGATGCGGCGTTTCTATCCGCAGTCCGTTTCCCTGTCCGACGAGGACGAGGCGCGGCTGGAGGCGCTGTCCACCGAGCATGACGAGCTTGCCGAAGGCTATTCGTCCTATGACGAAATGCCCGAGGACGTGGCGGCAAAGCTGGAGGCGGTGTCCGACGAGATCGACGCCATTTCCGAGAAGCGTTCCGCCTACGACGCCAACGTGGTCGCGCATGGCGGCGCGTTCGTCGTGCTTCACCATGACGGCAGTGTCAGGGTCGAGCGCGGTTTCGTTCGGGCCGAGGACGAGGCACTGGCGGACCCGCAGCCCGAGCCGAAGGCAGAGGGTGATGCGCCCGAACCGCAGGCCGGTCAGGACGAGCAACCGGAGGACGGCGACGAAGCGGTGCAGGAAAACGAGGAAGAGGACGAGGAGCCGGGCAAGCCCATTTCTGACAGCCTCACTCGCGACCTGTCCGCCTACCGGACGCTGGCGCTCCGCGTGGCGCTGGCCGAGCAGCCGGATACGGCGTTGATCGCGCTGGCCCACACGCTCACCGCGCAGTTGTTCTACAGCTATGCGGAGGCGGGTTGCCTTGAGGTCCGCCCGACCGTGACCCCCTTGGGAAGCCACGCGGACGGGATCGAGGATACCCCCTTGGCAGCGCGGTCGAGCGAGCAGCACGAGGCTTGGGCCGAACGGATGCCCCGCGACGTGACGGACCTGTGGGGCTTCATCGTCGGGCTAACGGACGAGAAGCGGATTGCGCTGCTGGCGCATTGCGCCGCTCGCACGGTCAACTCCCTGTGGCTGCCGTGGGATCGCAAGCCCCGTTCGCTACAAACCGCCGACCGGCTGGCGAGTGCGCTGGCGCTGGACGTGGCGAAGGACTGGACACCGACCGTGGACAGTTATCTTGGCCGCGTCACCAAGGCGCATATCGTCGAGGCAGTGGCCGAGGGCGTGTCCGAGGACGCCGCCCGCCGTCTCGCTGACATGAAGAAGCCGGACATGGCGCAAGCCGCCGAGCAGCTTCTGGCCGGGACTGGCTGGCTTCCCGCCGCGCTGCGGACACCGCAGCCGGAGGCGGACCAGCCCGCGTCCATCGAGGCCGAGGACGCCGAGGCGGTGGAGCAGGCGTGCGAAGCGGAGAATGGCGAAAGGTCCTACGCCATCGCCGCCGAGTAGCGGCACCGGGCCGGGGCCGCGCGAGCGGTCCCGGCCTTGCTCTCACCCAGAAAAATTCGGCCGCGCGCGGGCGCGCGGCCGACCTTGTTGTGTGTCACCTTGCGTCGAACCATCCTCGCCGATAGCCAGCTTGGCAAGCGGAACGAGGATACGGGGCAACGGTGGCAAAGGCGATCAATCTGTCGAACGGCAGGGCATGGAAGACCCAAAGCGCCGCCTTGGCTCATTTCAAGGTTATGCTGGCCCGCTATTCCGATGAGGAAGTGGTCGAAGACCGTGTCGACCATGACGACCTGATCGCCCTCCTCGAACGCTATGACGCCGTCATTGTCGATGGCCCCTCGAAGATAGGCAACGGAGTGGATTCTTTCTTCCGGCGCCGGAACACCGGCGACGGCTACTCGACACCCGGCTTTTGGGTGCGGCGCGTTGACGGCAGCGAGACGGATTTCAGCTATCTAGCGGCCGTTCGTGGAGCGCCGAAATCAAACGCCCAGGAGTTCTATGACGCCTGCCGGGCGGCGGTTGCGGCAGACTTGAAAGCCGCCAAAGCCCGACACTTCAAAACTTATGGAGATGAACTCGGTCGCGTCCCCTGCGAGCTGACCGACGAGCTTATCACTATCGAATCGGCCCATATCGACCACGCCTATCCGACGTTCGGCCAACTGGTTCTGAGCTTTCGCGCCGCGCGAGGATGGCAGCATGAAGTGCGCCCCGGCACCGTTACTGTCCCGGCAGACAGCCAAACCACGACGACATTCGTCGATCCGGCCGTTGTCGCCGCGTTCCGGCAATTCCATCATGGCGCCGCTATTCTGAGAATCGTGGCCCGGACCCGCAATCTGGCGATGTCGGCCGGGCAGCGCAGACCCAAAGTTCGCAGGCCGGTGGTTTTGACCTGAATCACCACTGACCTCGCGACGGAGCAGCTTATGGTTGTGCCATCCATAGTATAGTGGCGGACCAAGGGGGGATTCGGCGTGGTCCAGGCAATTCAACTACTGCGGAATATTGGCCAATTCGATTCGGTGAACGCTGGTGCTCAGATTCCGTTCGCGAAGCTCACGGTCGTCTATGGCGAAAATGGGCGCGGGAAGACGACGCTGACCGCCATCCTGCGCTCACTTGCGACCGGGGCCGCCGCGCCGATCACCGATCGGCATCGTCTCGGCGCCGCCAATCCCCCGCATGTGGTGATCGGCTTGGCCGCCGGGGCGCCCGCCGTCTTCCAGAACGGCGCCTGGTCCCGAACCGAGCCCAATGTCGCCGTCTTCGACGATGAGTTCGTGGCGCAGAACGTGTGTTCGGGCATCGAGGTTATTCCCGGCAATCGCCAGAACCTGCATGAGCTGATTGTCGGGAGCCAGGGTGTCGCGTTGAACGCCGCCGTGCAAACGCATGTCGATCGGATCGAGCAGCACAACCGCGATCTCCGCGCCAAGGCCGAAGCGATCCCCGCCGCGCGGCGCGGCGGGCTCGATGCCGAAGCATTCTGCGCGTTGCAGCCGATCCCCGACCTCGACCGGGAATTGGCCGACGCAGAAAAGCGCTTGGCCGCCGCGCGGTCGTCCGAGGCCGTCGCGGCGGCGGCGATATTCCCAGCGCTCTCCCTGCCGGCCTTCGACCTCGACGCCCTAGACGGGCTTCTCGGCCGAGATTTGCCGGGTCTGGAAGAGGCGGCGGCCGAGCGGGTGCAGGCCCATATCGCGCTGCTTGCCCGTGGCGGCGAGCGCTGGATTGGCGAAGGGCTGACGCACGCCGACCATGCCGCGGCAGCAGGCGCGGCCATCTGTCCGTTCTGCGCCCAGGATCTCGCCGGCTCCCCTGTGATCGGGCACTACCGCGCTTATTTCGGAGACGCCTACAACGACTTGAAGCGCGACATCGCCAACACCATCCATGCCCTCACGACCACCCATTCCGGCGACGTGCCCGCCGCCTTCGAGCGTACCGTGCGCGAGGCGATCGAACGCCGCGAGTTTTGGCAGGCATTCACCGAAGTTCCCGCCATCCAGATCGACACTGCGGAAATTGCGCGTGCCTGGAAAGCCGCCCGCGACGGCATCATGGAGCGTTTGAAAGCCAAGCAGGCCGCCCCGCTGGAGCCCTTGGTGCTCGGCGACGACGTGCGCGCCGCCGCCGCGACGTATGAGGAACAGCGGTTTGGCCTTGACCGCGTCGCTGCGATCTTGGTGCAGGCGAACGAGGCTCTGGCGCTCGTCAAGGAAGAAGCGCGGGCGGCCAACGTCGCCGCGCTGGCTGCCGATCTAACGCGGCTTCGCGCCGTCGAGGCCCGACATCAGCCGGACATGGCGGCGCTCTGCACCGCCTATGTTGACGAGCGCGATGAGAAGGGCCGGACCGAGACCGCGCGGGACCAAGCCCGCGAGGCGCTGAACCAATATCGTCAGAACGTCTTCCCGGCCTACCAAGACGCGGTGAACGACTACCTGCGTCGTTTCAACGCCGGCTTTCGCTTGGGCAACGTCGCTCCCGTGAACAATCGCGGCGGATCGGCCGCCAACTACAACGTGCTCATCAACAATATCGCCGTGGGGCTTAACGCCGCCGAGGGACCGAGTTTCCGGACTGCGCTGAGTGCGGGCGATCGCAACACCTTGGCGCTCGCCTTCTTCTTCGCCACGCTCGAACGTGACCAGGCGCTCGCGCAGAAGATTGTCGTGATCGATGATCCCATGAGCAGCCTTGATGAGCACCGCACCCTGCACACTGTGCAAGAGATTCACCGCCTCGCGGGCGCTGTGGGGCAGGTTATCGTCCTCTCGCACTCGAAGCCGTTCATTCTCAATGTCTGGGAAAAGTGTGGCGCGCTCCCGCGCGCCTCACTCCAGGTCGTGCGCGCGCAGCAAGGCTCTACGCTGGTGGGCTGGGACGTCACTGGCGACATGATTACGCTGCACGACAAGAGGCACGCCGATGCGCTCGCTTATCTCCAGGCGGCGGACCCGGCCGCCGAGCGCAAAATTGCGGAGTCGCTTCGCCCGATGCTCGAAACCTTTGTCCGCGTTGCCTTTCCAGCGCAGTTCAGGCCCGGCGGAAAGCTGGGTCAGTTCGCCGATATTTGCCGTCAGCGGATCGGTAGCGCAGATGAAGTGATGGGGCCGATCGACACCGCTGAATTGAGAGCGTTGCTAGACTTCGGCAACCGATATCACCATGACGAAAATCCAGCCTATCAGACAGAGGCCATCAACGACCGTGAACTCGCGGATTTCACGCGACGGACGCTGGCCTTCGCATCGCGTCCGCGACAATGACGCACTCCCGCGTCCTTAATGCGCCTGCGGTCGCAAATGTCGCCGGCAAGTGGGCGCCGACGTCGTGAAATGGCGTTTGAGGTACTAGGTCGCTTGCTGTGGATTTGAGGTGAGTGCAGCGTCGTCGCCATAACTTATCCTCGCGCCAGCCACGATCGCGCGGCCTCTCGATTGGCTTGATCTAACCGGGGCCGGCTTCGCCTCGCTCGGCCTGGCGCAACGCCGCCGCGCGGCTTTTTTCCGCCGCCTTCGGCTTTGCATCGCGAAGCAAAAAAGCCGCGCGTCGCCATCCTCCGCTGTGCTCCGGCCGCAAGCGGTGCGCGTCCGATCGTCCCCGATTCACCGATCGCCATCGAGGCCGCGGCGGTCGTGGCTCGAAAACGAAAGGAACTTCGACATGGCGACCATCGGCACTTTCACTCAGGCAGGCAACGGCTCCTTCACCGGAACCATCAAGACTCTGACCCTCAACGCGAAGGCGACCCTCCGGCCGGTCGACAAGGAGAGCGACAAGGCGCCCGACTACCGTCTCGCAGTCGGCTCCGTCGAGTGCGGCGCGGGATGGAAGAAGACCAGCCGCGAAGGCCGCGATTACATCTCGGTCAAGCTGGACGATCCGACCTTCCCGGCTCCGATCTACGCCACCCTGTCCGAAACCGACACCGTCGGCGAATACGCGCTCATCTGGTCCCGCTGACCCGACGCGGCGCCCCCGCTCCACCGGAGCGGGGGCGCCTCTCGCGTTGGAGGGGGCGACTAGCCGGACAGTGAGTCAAACAGAGGCAGAGGCATCGGGCCGCGCTCTGGCAGCGCGCCGGCGTCATAGGGTGCGATCGTCACCCATTCGACCTGCCAGTCCAGCGTCAGCACACCGGGACCGACATGCGAGATCCCCGCACCGTCGACCACGACCCGGAAATCGAAGCGATCCTCCTCGGCTCCGAGGCGGCCTTCGATCAGCGAACCGTCGCTCGCCGCCAGCAGAAAGCGTTCCTCTGCCTCGTGATAGGGAACGCGCAGCGTCTTGGTGATGTCGCCCGCGACAGCGATGCGCTGGCCCGGCTGTCCTTTGATCGTGATACTCATACCGACTCCTTGCTTCCGGTTTGGATCAAAACAGGAACAAATGGCAAGGATTGTTTGTGGGCGCCGCAGGGCGGCGCGGCGCTTGGGGCCAGCCCCCGGCGCACTTCAAGCGGCTTCCGCCCAGCTTCCCTCGCTTCGCTCAGTGCAGCCGGTTCCCCGCGAAGCCGCCTTCCGTTTGCACCCCCGGTCTCGCCGACGGGCAGGGTTTCAGCGCGGCGCTCCGCTGCGCGGAAACCCAAGCCCAAGGAGGCCCAAATGCACTACCAGCTTGCCACCCGGTTCGGCCGGAACGCCCATCAGATCAGCGGCCGGGAGCCACTCGACAACGAGGCGCTGTATCGGCACGTCCCGTCCATCTTCGCCCGCGAGGCGCACGACAGCCGTTCGGATCGCTACGTCTACGTCCCCACCATCGACATCGTAGATGGGCTTCGCCGGGAGGGATGGTCGCCGTTCTTCGCCGTCCAGTCGGTCCCCCGCGACGGCAGCCGACACGGTCACGCCAAGCATATGCTCCGCCTGCGCCGTGATGACGGCATCGGCAAGCCGGAGGCTGCCGAAGTCATCATCGTCAACAGCCATGACGGGACCAGCGCCTATCAGATGTTCGCCGGGATGCTGCGGTTCGTCTGCACCAACAGCATGATCGCGGGTGAGCGGTTCGAGGAAGTCCGCGTGCCGCACAAGGGCAACATCGAGCACGACATTATTGAGGGCGTGTTCACCGTCGCCGAGGATTTCCCCCGGCTGATTGACGCTAGCGAGTCGATGAAGTCCATCCAGCTTTCCGAAGACGAGCGACGGTTGCTCGGCGAGGTCAGCCTTGTCGCCCGCTATGACGAGGACGAAAGCCCGGTTCGGCCCGAGCAGATCATCGAGCCGCGCCGCCGTGAGGATGTGGACCGCAGCCTGTGGACCACGTTCAACGTCATTCAGGAGAATGTGGTTCGTGGCGGGTTGCAGGGCCGCAAGCGTAATGCCGAGGGCCGTATCCGCCGGGCGCAGACCCGCGCCATCAACGGTATCGATCAGAATGTGACCCTCAATCGCGCGCTCTGGACGCTGGCCGAGGGAATGCAGCGCCTGAAGGCCGCCTGACCCATCCACGCCGCAGGGCCGGGCTTCCGCCCCTGCGGTTTCGCCATTTTCGCGCCGATCCGCTGCCCCGGATCGGCGGCGGCCGCGCGTCCCAGAGGTCCGCGCGGCCGCAGGGGCGCGCGGCCGCAGGGGCGCGCGGCTCGCGCTGGGTAGCAAAAACGGCTGCGCTGCTCTATGAAGCGGGCGGGCCGCTACGCGGTGGCCTGGGGCGTGGAAACCCCTGAATATTCGGTTGGGCGTCGGCCGTGACGACGCCGCCATCCTTGACCACATGGTCGGGGAGCCTGTGACGTATACAACAGGCTTCCGGGCTAAAGGTCATAGGGACCGAGATATTCCGGTTTTCCAACTCCCCGGCTACGGGTCAGGAGCTGTTTGCGGGGGCGCACCGCAAACCAGCAGCCCCACGAGCAGTTGTTGAGCAATGCGGAATCCGCATGAAGTCATGCCGAACAAGCGCATCGAAAATGCGGGGTGAATGTCCCATTGGTTAACGCGGGCGAGAAGTTGGGGGCATCATGGTCAAGATGGGATTCGATGATTTCGCGCCCAAATCGCAGCAGCTCACCGCTTATGACGAAGGTCATTTAGTGGACTATCTTCGCTTGCTCGATGCCGACGCCGATGGGGCCGATTGGCGCGAGGCTGCGGGAGTAATCTTCGGCATCAACGTAGCGTCCGAACCGGATCGCGCTAAGACGATGCACGACACCCATTTGGCCCGAGCGCGCTGGATGACCGAGGTCGGTTATGCTCATCTTCTCGGCTGTCAGCGCCCGCTAAGTCGTTAAGATTCAACTCCAGTCTGGACCGATTTTGGAGGCAATCGCCCCGCCCACGCGGCATGATTGTGCGCGATCTTCGCCCTAGTGCATGTGAATGGCGACGGGGATGTTCGGTGTTCCGAAATCCGCGCAGGGCGCGGTAGGGAGGATGCAATGCCGACGCCGCCTGGGCGTCGCCAGTGGCGCGCCGGCGGACTGCCCGACGCCCTCGGGCGCGCCGATCTAGCCGCCGAGTTCCTGCGGCGAAACCGCACCTATCGCGCCGAACACACGCAGATGCAGCAGCGCATCGCGAGCGGCGCCGTCGCGCAGAGCGTCGCCGAGGCGGCCTTCGCGCGGCGATGGGGGTTATCCTTTCGCCACGGCCCCGGATGACCTTTCAGACCCGGTAAGCTGGCGCCCGGAACTGACCGCCGTCACGGTCATCCTCGACGCAGCACCAGAAGGATTCGACAGCGCTTCGCCGGTTGATCCGCGCACGCTCGGCGCGCTGCTCGCCGACCTGGCAGGGATTGACGGTCGCCATGTCATCATCGCCGATGCGGCCGGCGAGCATCGGCTGTGGCTCCGCGAGCCCTCACCGGGCAGGCCGCTCGCGGCAATCGTCCCGCTCGACAAGGATTTCATCACCCGCATCGCCAGCCTGCTGCGCTTCCACCGCCGCCTGCTCGGCCGAGCGGCGGGGCCATTGCCGCGCGGTTGGCCCCTGACCGCCTACCGGCTGGCGCGGCTCGATCTAATGCTTCGGGCGCTCGACCTGCGCGACGGCGGCGCGACTTACCGCCAGATCGCCGTCGAGCTAGGCCGCGAAGAAGCGGCACAGCTACCCGCAATCGAGTGGAAGGTTTCGGCAACTCGCTCGTTCGTGGTGCGGTTGGTGCGCGACGCAAAGGCGCTGGCCGGTGGCGATTACCGAAAACTACTCCGCATCAGATGATGCCGGAAATCCCCCCTGCATCACTCGGCGCGCTTAATCGTGGTGACTTTGTAGACTCGTCCGGCACTATCGTAGGTCGTCCACTCGCCGACTTGCTCACCGTCTCGGAAATGGCCGGATCGAAGCTTCGATCCATCTTTACGAAACCACTCCCAATATCCAGTGGGCTGCCCGTCTAGCGTCTGACCAACGGCCCAGATGCTACCATTCCTGTGACGCTTCTCGAAGGGTTCAATCTCAGCCATCCAAATAATCCGCGTTGGTGCTGCGCCTTTCAATTTTGACCGCGGCTACACTTCACGAGCTTCGTCGAGCCGGCGACAAATGTCGCGATAGGCATCGGCAATTAGGCGGGCAAGTGCAGCCTCATCAGGCATCCGGCTGGGTCGCAACTTGACGTGACGAATATGTTTTCCGGCCCCTTCGAGCAAGCTGGCGGGGTCATCGAGATCGGCACCGAAGAAGAATCCAATATTGGCGTGCTGCGCATAAGAGTCGACGTAGGCGAAGGCCACGTCTTCCAGACACACGGTAGGACGCCCGTCATGAATCAGGCTGCCCACCTCGTCGTCACAGGCACACAACCGAGCAAACCATGGGGCAAGTAAGCCGCGAAGCGCGTCGCCGTGGGAGAACCATGCCTCCACCTCGGGGTCATCTCGGCGCGCAGCCGGAAAGCAAAAGAGGCTGTCCATCCCGGCTTTTTTGCCAGTCTAGACATTACACGCCAAGCATCCTGATGAATTGCGAGGCTGGCCGCCGCGATGGAGACGCACGCCCTGCCTGGGGTGGTCACATCCGTGCGGTCGCAGATCTTCATACCCCACCCGGCCACCTCCATTCTGACAATCACGTCTCCTGCCGCCACCGCCCGCAGGAGCCGTCACTTGTCCGATACGCCCACCAATCTGCCGCCTCGCTTCCTGCGCACGCCGGAAGCCGCACGCTTCCTCGGCCTCTCTGGCCGCACCCTCGAAAAGCACCGCTATTTCGGGACTGGCCCTGCCTACCGCCGGATCGGCGGGCGGGTAGTCTATTCGGTCGATGACCTGCGCGCCTGGGCCGACATCGGCATCAAGCACTCGACCTCCGATCCGGGTCAGGACGACCTCATGCCGCGCGCGGATTCGGTCATCGCCCGGAGCCGGCGATGACCGTCCCGCCGTCTCCCATGCGCCACCGCCAACCGTCCGACGACGGCATGACCCGGGTCGAACTGACGTGGATAGAGAGGCGCGTCGAGCATTGGATCAGGTTCGGGCGCGTCGCCGTCGACGAGATCGTCGACCGCCGCCGCCGCATCGTCCGCTTCCGTCCCGGCACCATCTTCGCGTTCGTCCGCTGGGCCGCCAACGACTACGGCACGGTCAGCTCGCGCATCGACATCGTGGGTGCGGTCGAGCCCGGCGAGGCGTTCACGACGCTGCCGTTCGTGCGGCCCGGCGGCGACATCCTGCTCAAGATCGAAGGCTGGCCTAAGGTCAGCCAAGTGCTCGCGGCAATCGACGCGGCCGAGGCCGCAGGCGTAGATCCGTGCGACGCCGCGCCCGATCATTGGCGACATGTCGCCAACCGCATCGCCGCCGGACATCAGCCGCGCCCCTACACGCTGGAGCGTCATCGCGCTTGGCTCAAGCGCCGGGAGATCGAAGGATGACGCGCCGGGGCTGGACCATCGCGACGGCTTTCGCCGCGCCACTGTTCGCCGTGTCGTTCACCACCGTCGCGGTGCTCGACCCGCTGCCGCGCGTCATCTGGAACGCCAGCGCGAGCGCGCCGCTCGGCCTCTACCGCATCGAGCCCGACCACGATCCCGAAGTCGGCGCGCTGGTCGCCGTGACGCCGCCCGCGCCGCTGGCGCGGTGGCTGGCCGAGCGCGGCTATCTCGGCGAGCGCGTGCCGCTGTTGAAGCATGTCGCGGCAAGAGCCGGACAGCGCGTGTGCCGGATCGGCGCCGTGGTGAGCGTCGATGCACGGCTCGTCGTCGTCGCCTTGGCGAGTGATGGACGAGGCCGGTCGCTGCCTGTCTGGCAGGGCTGCCGCACGCTGCGCGCCGGCGAGCTGCTGATGCTCAATCCCGATCACGCAGACAGCATGGACGGCCGCTATTTCGGGCCGCTGCCGGCCTCGAGCGTGCTCGGCCGCGCCGTGCCCGTGCTCACCCGCGACACCCCAAACGCGCCGCTCGCGTGGCGCTGAACCCGCTTGTTTCTGCCAACCCAAAGGAGAGTCCCATGCAGATCGGCAGCTTTTTCCGCACCGCCAGCGGCTACGAAGGCATCATCGAGACGGCGACGCTCGACATCCGCATCTCGATCGTCCCGGCCGAGGCGAGCGACGCCGACAAGGCGCCGGACTGGCGCGTTCATCGCGGCGACGATGGTGAAGGCCCGGAGATCGGTGCCGGCTGGAACGAGACCGGCGAACGCGCCGGGGATTACGTCTCGCTGCGCATCGACGATCCCGCCTTCGCGCAGCCGCTCCGCGCCGCGCTGTTCCAGAACACCGGCGACAAGTCGGCCTGGTCGCTGCGCTGGAACCGCCAGCCGAAGTCGCGCGAGCAGGACTGATCCGGTGCGCTTGTCCATCATCCCTTTGTTCGCGGGAAAGCCGTCTCATCCCTCTGTCCCGCTTGGTCGCAGGCCGGCCGGGGCGCGCAGCGAAGGTCAAGGGCGGCCGCAGGCCGGCGCAGCGCGCGCACCCTTGAGCGTAGCGAGCACGCTGGCAGGCTGGCGGCGGAGTGGAGTCGGATCGGCGTTGGCGTTAGCTGTCGCGCTGCTGTCCGGCGGGGCTGCGCCGGTCGCGGCGACGGCGCAGGATTTGCCGGCCGCGCGATCGGCCGCGGTTCATCCCTACGCCGGCCACGTCGCCGATGCCGCGCGGCGGTTCGGCATCCCCGAGGCATGGATATGGGCGGTGATGCGCGTCGAGAGCGGCGGCAACGCGCGCGCCGTCTCAAGCGCGGGTGCGATGGGGTTGATGCAGATCATGCCCGCGACCTGGGCTGATCTTCGCATCCGGCATGGCCTTGGCGCTGACCCCTTCGACGTGCGTGACAACATCATGGCGGGCGCGGCCTATCTGCGCGCGATGCACGACCGCTACGGCAACGCGAGCGCGATGCTGGCGGCCTATAATGCCGGGCCGGGCCGCTACGACGCCTTCATGTCGCGCGGCCGTCCGCTGCCGCCCGAGACGGTCGGCTATCTCGCCCAGCTCGCACCGATCACGGGCGCATCGGGCGCGGTGGAGGTGAGGGCGATCGCTAAGCCTGATCCGTTCGCATGGCGTCATGCGACACTGTTCGTCCGCACCGCCAGCGCCGCTTCGGAAGCTGTCATCAGGCAGTCGGACGGCGAAGAACCTGCGTCCGAGCTGCCGACCGATCGACCGACATCGGGCGACGTTCGCGCTGCTGATCCGCCGGCCAATGAGGCGCGCGACACGCTGTTCGTGTCCCGCGCCCGCGCGGGCCGACCGCAATGATCGGCCTGTCGCTCCCTTCATCCGTCCGAAGCAGTAAAGGCGCTGGAGAGGAGGAATACGGCAGGGACAGACGAGGGCAAGATATAAGCAGCGCCCCGTTTAGCCGAAAAGCCGAGGCTTTTCCGTGGCTTCACGCGGGGGCATCGGTCGGCGCGCGTGCCGCGCGGAAGGGAAATGCCAGCAATATCAACGCCTCGAACGGCACCACAGGCCATTTTCGGCCGAAAGCGCCCCGGCCATGAGCGAGGACGGCGAGTTCCGCGTCCGGCCAGGCAAGTCCAAGCGCAGCAAGTCGCAGGGCCGCAACGCGCGCGGTCTGGTTGCGGAGGTGCTGCGGGTTGCCGCGATCCACAGCGGCGGCCGACGTGGCGGCGCCGGCGGCGCGCGCCGGGGTGTGCAATCGACCTTCGGGCGGGGACGCACCGCGTTTGCCCGCAGCCGCCTGTTCGGCTCCGGCCGTCGCGTCATGGTCAAGATGCTACCCGTGACCACCCGCAACCGGGGCGGCCGACGCTCCGCGCCGCTGTCCGCGCACGTCGCCTATTTGAAGCGCGACGGCGTTACCCGCGACGGCTCGCCTACGTGCATGTTCGATGCGGCTGGGGACAACGCCGACGACCGCGGCTTCACCGAGCGGTGCAAGGATGACCGGCACCATTTCCGGGTGATTGTTTCGCCCGAGGACGCCGCCGAGCTGACCGACCTGCGCGAATACACCCGCGACCTTATGCGCCAAATGGAGACAGACCTGGGAACGCGGATCGATTGGGTCGCGGTCGATCACTGGAACACCGACAATCCGCATGTCCACTTGCTTGTGCGCGGCGTTACCGATCAGGGCGCCGATCTCGTCATCTCCCGCGACTACATCAGCCACAATCTCCGCTCGCGCGCGCAAGACTTGGCCTTCGCCGAGCTTGGGCCGAAGCCCGAGCATGAGGTGCAGCATGCGCTCGACCGCGAGGTGACGGCGGAGCGCTGGACCCGGCTCGACACCGAGATCCAGCGCTCCGCCGACGAGATGGGAATCATCGACCTACGACCCGAGCGGCCCGGCCCGGACGATCCGCGGCTCCGCCGCTTGATGGTCGGCCGCTTGCAGCATCTGGAAACGATGGGGCTCGCGGCCGAAGGGGATACCGGCCAGTGGGCGGTGGCCGAAGGCGCGGCGGCGAAGCTGCGCGAGCTGGGCACGCGCAGCGACATCATCCGCACGATCAGCGCGGCCCTCAAGGATCGAGGGCAGGACCGGCCGCTCGACAGCTACGCTGTCGTCACCAGCGCGCCCGAGAAGCCGATCGCCGGTAGGCTGATCGACAAGGGCTTGCACGACGAGCTAACCGGCACGGCCTACGCCGTGATCGACGGCACCGATGGCCGCACCCATCATGTCCGGCTCCCCGGCATCGAGACGCTGGAGCATAGCCCCAAGGTCGGCGGTATCGTCGAGCTGCGCGCGATCGGAAGGGCCGGCGAGGAGAAGCCTGCCCTTATCCTCGCCGCGCGCTCGGATCTCGACCTCGCCGCTCAGATCAGGGCGCCCGGCGCGACGTGGCTCGACCACCGGCTGATCGAGCGCGGCGCAAGCGTCGCCGATGGCGGGTTCGGCGTCGAGGTTCGCCGCGCGATGGACGCGCGCACCGACCATCTTGTCAAGGAAGGGCTCGCCCGTCGCTTCGGCGAGCGGACGGTGTTCGAGCGCGGGATGCTCGACACGCTCCGCAAGCGCGAGCTGGACTCGGTTGGCGCGAAGATCGCGGACGAGACCGGCCTTGCCTACCGCCCGGCCGCCACTGGCGAAAGGATCGCCGGCGTTGTCCGCCAACGCCTCGCGCTCGCCTCGGGCCGCTTCGCGATGATCGACGACGGCCTAGGCTTCCGCCTCGTGCCCTGGGCCAGCACGCTCGAACAACAGCTCGGCCGGCAGGTCGCGGGCGTCGTCCGCGCCGGTGGCGGCGTCGACTGGACGCTCGGCCGCAAGCGCGGCCTCGGCCTCTGACGACAGGAGAATCCATGTCTGCGACCAAGATATTGTGGGGCCAGATCATCATCGTGTTCCTGATCGTGCTGGCCGCCGTGTGGGGCGCGACACAGTGGACCGCCGCAGCGCTCGCTTATCAGCTCGAGCTGGGGCCGCCCTGGTTCATACTCGGCGAGTGGCGGGTCTATCCGCCGCCGGCCTTCTTCTGGTGGTGGTTCTCGTTCGACGCCTATGCGCCCGACATCTTCAAGACCGGCGGGTTCATCGCCGCGTCGGGCGGGTTCGTGTCGATCGCGGTCGCCATCGGCATGTCGGTGTGGCGCGCGCGTGAATTAAAGAACGCCGAGACCTACGGCTCCGCTCGCTGGGCGACCGAGCGGGAGGTGCGCGCGGCCGGGCTGCTGGGGGCGAACGGCGTAGTGCTCGGCAAGCTCGCCGCCGACTATCTGCGCCACGACGGTCCCGAGCATGTGCTGTGCTTCGCGCCGACCCGGAGCGGCAAGGGCGTCGGCTTGGTCGTGCCGTCGCTGCTGACTTGGCCGGCCTCGGCGATCGTCCACGACATCAAGGGTGAGAACTGGACGCTCACGGCCGGCTTTCGCGCCCGGCACGGGCGCGTGCTGCTGTTCGATCCGACCAACGCCGCGTCGGCCGCCTACAATCCGCTGCTGGAGGTCCGGCGCGGCCAGTGGGAGGTGCGCGACGTGCAAAATGTCGCCGACGTGCTGGTCGATCCCGAGGGTTCGCTAGAGCGCCGGAACCACTGGGAGAAAACCTCCCACTCGCTGCTGGTCGGCGCGATCCTGCACGTCCTCTACGCCGAGCCCGACAAGACGCTCGCCGGCGTCGCCTCCTTCCTCTCCGATCCCTGCCGGACGATCGAGCAGACGCTGGCGGCAATGATGGCCACGCCGCACTTGGGCGAAGCCGGCGTGCATCCCGTTGTCGCCAGCGCCGCCCGCGAACTTCTGAACAAGTCGGACAACGAGCGATCGGGCGTGCTCTCGACCGCCATGTCGTTCCTCGGCCTTTACCGCGATCCCGTCGTCGCGCAGGTGACGCGGGCGTGCCAGTGGCGCATATCGGATCTGGTCGAGGGCGATCGGCCGGCGACCTTGTATCTGGTCGTGCCGCCCAGCGACATATCCCGCACCAAACCGCTGATCCGCCTCATCCTCAACCAGATCGGGCGCCGGCTGACTGAGGAGCTGACCCCCAAGGGCAACCGCTATCGCGTATTGTTGATGTTGGACGAGTTTCCGGCGCTCGGCCGCCTCGACTTCTTCGAGTCCGCTTTGGCGTTCATGGCCGGCTACGGGCTCAAGGCATTCCTGATCGCTCAGTCGCTCAATCAGATCGAGAAAGCTTACGGTCCTAACAACGCGATCCTCGACAACTGCCATGTCCGCGTGAGCTTCGCCACCAACGACGAGCGCACCGCCAAGCGCGTGTCGGACGCGCTCGGAACAGCGACCGAGATGCGCGCGATGAAAAACTATGCCGGCCACCGCCTGTCGCCGTGGCTGGGGCATTTGATGGTGTCGCGGTCGGAGACGGCCCGGCAGCTCCTCACCCCTGGCGAAGTGATGCAGCTCCCACCCGACGATGAGATCGTAATGGTCGCGGGCGTTCATCCGATCCGCGCGAAGAAGGCGCGCTACTTCCGTGATCGGCGTCTCGCCGAGCGGATCATGGATGCGCCGATGCCTGCCGTCGATGCGGTGCGGCCCGACGATTGGACCGGGCGCGCCGCCGCCGCTGATCCCACCGATGTGGCGCGCATCGTGCGCGCGCAGGAGGATGCCGCCAACGGCGGACTGCGCCGGGAGCCGGAGCTACCCGAGCACGTCGCCATAGCGCCGGAGAAGACGACGCCCCCGAGCCAAGAGTTTGCGATCGTCGATGACGAGCAGGACGACGCCGCGCGTCAGGCGACAGTCCGGCGGCGGATGCAAGGGCTCGCGCGGCAGGCGTCGCTCGATCCCGGCGACGGCATCGAGCTGTAGGAGCAACGCCCATGCGAACCCGGCTTAACGTCTATTTCCCGCCCGCGCTTGCCAAGCAGGTCGACGAGTTGGCGATCCGAAGACGCATCTCGCGGTCGGCGATCGTAGAGGCGGCGGTGTCGTCATACCTGTCGCCAGACGGCGCCGACCGCATGGAGGCAGCATTCGCGCGCCGGCTTGATCGGTTGTCGCGTCAGGTGCAGCGCCTGGAGCGCAACACCGGCCTGACGACCGAGGCGCTGACGTTGTTCGTTAGATTCTGGTTGGCGGTGACGCCACCGCTACCTGAGGAGGATCAGGCCGCAGCGCAGGTGAAGGGGCGCCAGCGCTATGAGGGCTTCGTGGAAACACTCGGCCGCCGCCTCGCCAGTGGCAAGAGCTTGCTCGATGAAATTCCAGAAGAAGTCTCATCGCAGTCTTCAACAGACACTTAGCGTGGCTGAGCCAAGAATGTTGAGAGGATACCACCTATCCCGGCCAGTATGAACAGCCAAGCCGCAATCCGGCCGATCATCTCGAAAATTCGGACTAAAAGCGAGTGACCGTAAGAGCTGAACTCCTGAACTCCCGCGACATTGCGGCGGTTGAATACTCGCCGGTTAATCAAAAGAACGACCCCAACTCCCACCGCAAGAAACGCGACCGCCATAATCAAGCTCACGGGTAATCCTTTCTATCGGGGCCCTTACAAGCCTCATCGTCAACGCGCTTCGGTACGAATCGATCGCTTCAGCGCGGCTGGCAGCGTCCGCCGCGCTGGCGAATCAACTGCAGCATAAAGCGCGAATGAGCTAAGCGCGGACTCCACTCGAGCGGAACAAAACTCGCCTTCGGCACCGTATCTACCGCCCTCTCTACTACGCCCGCAACTAGCTATTGCTGCACCAATATTTCTGCGTCTCTTGCTGTGCCCCGACAGCCGAGCGGCGGTTCGCCCCGGCCCATCTATGGGGTTGATCCTTGACCGTTTACCCGATCCGTTCCGAAGCGAGGTCACGCGGCGCGCGGATGCTTCGCACCGCGCTCGGCCCGTCAATCGAGGCTTGGCTCGACGACCCGGCAGTCATCGAAGTGATGCTGAACCCGGACGGTCGGCTTTGGCTGGATCGGCTCGGTGACGGGATCAGCGACACTGGCGAGTCGCTGAGCGCCGCCGATGGCGAGCGCATCGTTCGCCTGGTCGCACACCACGTCGGCGTCGAGGTGCATGACCGCTCCCCGCGCGTGTCGGCCGAGCTGCCGGAAGGAGGCGAGCGGTTCGAGGGGCTGTTGCCGCCCGTCGTCGCAGCACCCGCCTTCGCCATCCGTAAGCCCGCCGTCGCCGTCTTTACGCTTGGCGACTATGCGGCGGCCGGCATCATGTCGGCGGGGCACGCCGAGGCGCTGCGCCACGGCGTCGAGACGCGCGCCAACATTCTCGTCGCGGGGGGCACCGGCGCCGGCAAGACCACGCTGGTCAACGCGCTGCTCGCCGAGGTGGCGAAGACCACCGATCGCATCGTGCTGATCGAAGACACGCGCGAGCTGCAATGCGCCGCGCCCAACCTCGTCGCCATGCGGACCAAGGACGGCGTGGTGACGCTTGCCGAGTTGGTGCGCTCGTCGCTGCGCCTGCGCCCCGATCGCATCCCGATCGGCGAGGTGCGCGGCGCCGAGGCGCTCGATCTCATCAAGGCGTGGGGCACGGGCCATCCCGGCGGCGTCGGCACGATCCACGCCGGGTCCGCGCTCGGCGCGCTCCGCCGCATGGAGCAGCTCGTGCAGGAGGCCGTGGTGACGGTCCCGCGCGCGCTCATCGCCGAGACCATTGACCTCATCGCCGTGCTGGTCCGCGACGCGCACGGGCGGCGGCTCACCGAGTTGGCCCGCGTCGAAGGGCTCGACCCCGCGACCGGCGACTACCGCCTCGCACCCCTTACCAACCACCAAGCCGGAGACCTGCCATGATCCATGCCCTTCGGCATGGCGCACACCGCGCCATGCTTACCGCCACCGCCAGCGTGATCGCGCTGACCTTCGCTGTTCCCGCCCATGCCGGCGGTTCGTCGATGCCGTGGGAAGCGCCGCTCCAGTCGATCCTCGAAAGCATCGAGGGGCCGGTGGCGAAGATTATCGCAGTGCTGATTATCATCATCACCGGGCTGACGCTCGCCTTCGGCGACACGTCAGGCGGTGCGCGGAAACTCATCCAGATCGTGTTCGGCCTGTCGATCGCCTTCGCCGCGTCGAGCTTCTTCCTGTCGTTCTTCTCGTTCGGCGGCGGAGCGCTGGTCTGATGGAAGCGGGCGAGCCGATCGCGGGTTTCTATGCCCCCGTCCACCGGGCGCTGACCGAGCCGATCCTGCTCGGCGGCGCCCCGCGCTCGCTCGCCATCGTCAACGGGACGCTGGCGGGCGCGATCGGTCTCGGCCTGCGGCTATGGATCGCCGGGATGGTCATCTGGGTGATCGGCCATGCGCTGTCCGTCTGGGCCGCACGCCGCGACCCGCAATTCGTGGACGTGGCCCGCCGCCACCTCCGTTACCCGAGCTGGATGCGGCCATGATGAGTTTGCGCGAATACCGCAACAAGGCGGCGTACCTTGCCGACTTCCTGCCCTGGGCCGCGCTGGTCGACGAAGGCGTCGTGCTGAACAAGGACGGGTCGTTTCAGCGCACCGCCCGCTTCCGCGGTCCCGATCTCGACAGCGCCACGCCGGCCGAGCTGGTCGCGACAACATCGCGGCTCAACAATTCACTGCGCCGGCTCGGATCGGGCTGGGCGATCTTCGTCGAGGCGCAGCGCACGCCCGCGCTTGACTATCCCGGCGGCGCATTCCCCGATCCCGTGTCGGCGCTGGTCGATATGGAGCGGCGCGAACAGTTCCGCGAGGAAGGGGCTCACTTCGAGAGCCGCTACTTCCTGACGCTGCTGTGGATGCCGCCGGCGGAGGACGCCACGCGCGCCGAAGGCTGGCTCTACGAGGGTCGCGCCACCACCGGCGTCGATCCGCGCGAGCTGCTCAAGGGCTTCGCAGATCGCAGCGACCGCGTGCTCAACCTGGTCGAAGGCTTCGTGCCCGAGGTCCGCTGGCTCGATGATGCCGAGACGCTGACCTATCTGCACAGCACGGTTTCGACGCGCCGCCAGCGCGTTCGCGTGCCGGAAACGCCGATGCAACTCGACGCGCTGCTGGCCGACGAGCCGCTGACCGGCGGGCTCGAACCAAAGCTCGGCGAGCATCATCTGCGGACGCTTACTGTCGTTGGCTTCCCGAGCGTGACCTTTCCCGGCTTGCTTGACGAGCTGAACCGGCTCGCCTTCGAGTATCGCTGGTCAACCCGCGCGATCATGCTCGACAAGACCGACGCGACCAAGCTGCTGAGCCGCATCCGACGTCAGTGGTTCGCCAAGCGCAAGAGCGTCATGGCGATCTTGAAAGAGGTGATGACCAACGAAGCGTCGGCCCTTATGGACAGCGACGCATCGAACAAGGCCGCCGACGCCGACACCGCCCTGCAGGAGCTGGGCGCAGACTATGCCGGCATGGCCTATGTCACCGCCAGCGTGACGGTGTGGGATCGCGATCCCGCCATCGCCGACGAGAAGCTGCGGCTGGTCGAGAAGGTCATCCAGGGCCGCGACTTCACCGTCATCCCCGAGGGCATGAACGCGATCGAGGCGTGGCTGGGGAGTCTCCCCGGCCACACCTACGCTAACGTCCGCCAGTCCCCGATTTCCACCATCAATCTCGCCCACCTGATCCCCCTGTCAGCAGTATGGGCGGGGCCGGAACGGGACGAGCATTTCGGTGCAGCCCCCTTGCTCTACGCAAGAACCGAAGGCTCGACCCCGTTCCGGTTTTCCCTTCACGTCGGCGACGTCGGCCACACGCTGATCGTCGGCCCGACAGGCGCCGGCAAGTCGGTGCTTCTCGCGATCATGGCGATGCAGTTCCGCCGCTACGAACGCAGCCAAGTCTTCGCCTTCGACTTCGGCGGCAGCATCCGCGCCGCCGCGATCGGCATGGGCGGCGACTGGCAGGATCTCGGCGGGATGCTCGCCGACGAGGCCGGCGACGGCGTGCAGCTCCAGCCGCTCGCGCGCATCGACGATCCGGCGGAGCGCGCCTGGGCGGCGGAATGGCTGGCGGCGATCCTCGCCTCCGAAGGCGTCGCGGTCGATCCGCAGGCCAAGGAGCATCTTTGGTCGGCACTTGGCTCGCTCGCCAGCGCGCCGCCCACCGAACGGACGCTCACCGGCCTTGCCGTCTTGCTCCAAAGCCAGCAACTCAAGCAGGCGCTCGCGCCATACTGTATCGGCGGGACATGGGGCCGGCTGCTCGACGCCGAGGCCGAGCGGATCGGCGAAGCCGACGTGCAGGCGTTCGAGACCGAGGGCCTGGTCGGCGCCGGCTCGGCCGCCGCGGTTCTGTCCTACCTGTTCCACCGCATCGGCGATCGGCTGGACGGCTCGCCCACGCTTATCATCATCGACGAGGGCTGGCTGGTCCTCGACAGCCCCGACTTCGCCGCGCAGCTCCGTGAATGGTTGAAGACGCTGCGCAAGAAGAACGCCAGCGTCGTCTTCGCCACGCAAAGCCTCGCTGACATCGAGACGAGCGACATCGCGCCGGCCATCATCGAGTCCTGCCCGACGCGCATCTTCCTGCCGAACGAGCGGGCCGCCGAGCCGCAGATCGCCGCCATCTATGAGCGGTTCGGACTCAACGCCCGCCAGATCGAGATACTGAGCCGGGCAACGCCCAAGCGGGATTATTACTGCCAGAGCCGGCGGGGCAATCGCCTGTTCGAGCTAGGGCTGGGCGAGGTCGCGCTGGCGTTCGCCGCCGCCTCGGCCAAAACCGACCAGCTCGCCATCGCCGAAATCATCGCCGCCCACGGGCAGTCGGAGTTCGCGGCCGAGTGGCTGCGTCGTCGCGGCTGCGCTTGGGCGGTCGAGCTTCTTCCCGATCCCCAATCCGATCCGCTGGCCGGCCGCCGGGAAGAACCCGGCCAGTTCCCCCTTGCCTTGAAGGACATGACCCCATGAAGACCTCCATCCTGCGCCGTGCCATGCTGGCCGGCGCCATCGCCACGTCGAGCATGATCGGCATCACTGCCGCCACGCCGGCGCACGCTCAGTTCGGCGGAATCGTCTATGACCCGACCAACTATGCGCAGAACGTGCTGACGGCCGCGCGGTCGCTCCAGCAGGTCAACAATCAGATTCAGCAAATCCAGCAGCAGGCGACCAGCCTCATCAACGAGGCGCGCAATCTGGCGTCGCTGCCATTCAACTCGCTCCAGCAGTTGCAGCAGCAGGTGCAGCGCACCCAGCAGCTTCTCGGCGAGGCGCAGCGCATCGCCTATGATGTGCAGAACGTCCAGCAGGTCTTCAACGGCCGCTACAAGGGCGCGGCGCTCACCGGCACCCATGCGGAGATGGTCGCCAACGCCAATGCGCGTTGGGAGGATAGCGTCGGCGCGTTCGAGGACGCGCTTCGCGTTCAGGCCGGCGTCGTCGGCAATATCGACGGCGCGCGCACGACGATGGACGGCCTGGTCACGTCGAGCCAGTCGGCGACGGGCGCGCTTCAGGCCGCGCAGGCCGGCAATCAACTTCTCGCGCTGCAATCGCAGCAGCTCGCAGACCTGACGGCGCTGCTCGCCGCGCAGGGTCGGGCTCAGGCGCTGGATTCGGCGCGCAACGCCGCCGTCGAAGCCGAAAGCCGCGAGCGGCTCCGCCGTTTCCTCACCCGGTCCACCGGCTATCAGCCGGGCAACGCCCGCATGTTCCACGACTGATCGTCATGGACAGCAAGCTCCTCGCGCGCATCGGCGCCGTCATCTTCATCGCCATCGCCATCACGATGACGGCGATCGAGATGAGCCGTGCGCCCGAATCACCGCGCGCGGGGCCGGCGGCCGTCGCCAAGAAATCGGCGACGGACCCGCTGCTGATCGAGCTGCGCCGCTGCCAGTCAATCGGCGCGGCCGGGGCAAGTGACCCCGATTGCCTGCGCGCCTGGGCCGAGAACCGCCGCCGGTTCCTTGCGCCCGGCGCGCGCGCCGATGGCGCTACCCCGCAGGAGAATTGACATGGGCGGCACCGGCGTCGTCGATCGTTTTCTGGATGTTTTCACCCGCTACATCGACAGCGGGTTCGGCCTGCTCGGCGGCGAGGTGGCGTTCATCGCCACCACCCTGATCGTCATCGACGTGACCCTGGCCGCGCTGTTCTGGACGTGGGGTGAAGGCGACGACATCATTGCGCGCCTCGTCAAGAAGACCCTGTTCGTCGGCGTCTTCGCCTACATCATCGGCAACTGGAACAGCCTGGCGCGCATCGTCTTCGAGAGCTTCGCCGGGCTCGGACTGAAAGCGTCCGGCACCGGCTTCACCGCCGCCGAGCTGCTCCAGCCGGGCCGCGTCGCGCAAGTCGGGCTGGAGGCCGGCGAACCCATCCTCCAGTCGATCTCCGACCTTATGGGCTGGGTCGCGTTCTTCGAGAACTTCATCCAGATCGCGGTGCTGCTGATTGCCTGGCTGCTGGTCATCCTCGCCTTCTTCATTCTGGCGATCCAGCTTTTCGTGACGCTGATAGAGTTCAAGCTGGCGACGCTCGCCGGCTTCGTGCTGATCCCGTTCGGCCTGTTCGGCAAGACCGCCTTCATGGCCGAGCGCGTGCTTGGCCTAGTGATCTCGTCGGGCATCAAGGTGTTGGTGCTCGCCGTCATCGTCGGCATCGGCTCGACCTTGTTCGACGAGTTCCGCGCCGGATTCGGCGGCGCGCAGCCGAGCATCGAGGACGCGATGGCGGTCGCGCTTGCCTCGCTCTGCCTGCTCGGGCTCGGCATCTTCGGCCCGTCGATCGCCAATGGCATCGTCTCCGGCGGCCCGGCGCTTGGCGCAGGGGCCGCAGCGGGAACCGTGCTCGCAGCCGGTGGCGCGCTGGCCGGTGGCGCCGCT
>NZ_LUFI01000048.1:0-42242 GCF_005281675.1 Sphingobium sp. MP9-4
TCCGGCCTCCGGTTCCGCTTCGCTCCACCTCCGTCCGGATATGGCGGCGATGAGCTTAATGCACTAACAAACCAATCGGTCCACTCGGTGGGGGCAGATCAGTCCCGTTTAGATTTATCGGAATGCTCTATCTATGATCATCTATTCTGAATGTCACCCTAGTACCGATGAATTTTTGAAAGATATCATCAATATGAGATGGATTGTTGTGGTTCTCTTTTTGTAACTTCTGGCAAGCTGGCTAACGCCCCCGATAAGGCTCGCAGCCTATGCCATCACCGTCCCTATCCAGATGAGGGCCATACCCTGGCTGACCAGCATAAACAGGTGCAGCCCCATCCGCTCTTGCTTGGGTGCATCTGCGACAGGACCAGGAAGATCGGCTATCAGTTGAAGCGGTAAACCGCCTTTCCGGGTCGGTCCTGCCGGCAGGCGACGATGACTGCTGATCACCCACATCGGCAGCACTTATGTACGACTGAGAAGCTACCGAGCCCTGCGGTCGCCGAGAATCCTCTTCAGCAATAGGGGGGCTCGATGAGGAGGAAGGCAGCGGAGAGCTGCCCACTCCACCGAAAGAACCAATCACGATCGCCACACCAATGATAGCGATCGAAAGGGGACTTCCCTTTTGCCTACGATGTTTGGCGTGCCAATGATGGTACCGCTTCATTCCGACAGGATGGCGAGGGAGGTAAAGGAGCGGTTGCTGGCTCATTAGCGCGATGATTCAAAATTTGCCTCGTCGGCCGCTCAACAGAGGCAGAATGCCCCCCCACCCCATGGAGCGGCCATCCGATGGTCGGCCAGCGAACGGATTGAATAGGCCGCAAACGGCCTGAAAAACGCAAGGCCCGCACTCCAACGATCCGGACTCTGGTTTTGAGCGTCAGGCTTGAGCGGAATCTGCGCGGCCTCCTTAACTTGAAGAAGGGGAGCCCTCAGGCTCCCCATCAACATCACCCCAAGGCCTTCGCCATCAAACGCTCCAGCCGCTCGGCAAACGCGCGCGGATCAGTCGGTGCTTCGCCTTCAGCAATTCGGGCCTCATCAAGCAGAAGGAAAGCCAGATCCCTTCGTCCTTCTTCATCGCTATTGGCCTGTCCCAGCTTCGTGATGAGCGCATGACCGGCGTTGACCTCCAGAATGGGCTTAGCTCGCTCCGGCGCACGGCCGGCCGAAGCCAACATCTTTTCCAGTTGAAGGTCCATGGCATTGTCTGCGGCGACAATGCAGACGGCGCTGCTCGTCAATCGGTCCGAAATGCGCACATCTGACACCTGATCTGCCAGAGCCTCCTTTGCAAAAGCGATAAAACTATTGGCTTCATCGCTGGGCGCGGCAGCGGTGGCGTTCCCGTCGGCCAAGGGGATAAGACTCAGGTCAGCAGCCCCCTGCGTGACGGACTTGAAGGGCTTGCCCTCATAATCGACGCCCATCGTCGTCCAGAAACTATCGACCTGATCGGGGAGGAGCAGAACCTCGATGCCGCGCGCCCTGAAACCCTCGAGCTGCGGGGACTGCGCGATCCGATCCAGATCATGGCCGGTCGCATAGTAAATCGCTGTCTGATTTTCTTTCAGGGCACTGACATAGTCCTCAAGCGAACGCCATGCGCCGTCGGAAGTCGTACTCTTGAACCGAGCCAGACCCAACAATGTTTCGCGGCGATCAAAATCTTCGTAAAGGCCTTCCTTTAAGACCGGTCCGAAATTTTCCCAGATCGCGGCATATCGCTCAGGTTCACTTACTGAAAGTTTCTCCAGGTCGGAAAGTATGCGGTTGCCCACACCCTTTTGGATGGCAGACAGAACCGGGCTGTCTTGGATCATCTCGCGCGACATGTTGAGAGGCAGATCGGCGGAATCGACCAAACCGCGAACGAAACGTAGGTATCGCGGTAATATTTCCGCTTCGTCCGTGATGAATACGCGGCGCACATAGAGCTTGATGCGGCCCTTGCGGTCCGCGTCGAATAGATCGAACGGCTTGGTTTCGGGGATGAAGGTCAGAACCGAATATTCATGACGCCCTTCAGCACGATAATGCAGCGTCAGCGCCGGCTTGTCGAACTGACCTGCGACACTTCGATAGAAGTCAGCATAATCTTCCTCGCTGATGTCGGACTTCGCCTTGGTCCACAGCGCCAGGCCATCGGCGACCTGCTTTGGCTCATCTTCGCTGCCGGCTTCCTTAAGAAAGATCGGAATGGGGACATGGCCTGATTGCGCCTTGACAACCCGCTCCACGGTGAAGCGCTCGGTGTAAACTTTGGCATCGTCGAGCAGGTGCAACGTGACGCGCGTTCCGCGTGCAGGCGCGGCGCCAGGTTCGGCCGGCGCAATCGTGTAAGTGCCCAACCCATCGGAGGACCAGATGGCTGCATCAGGCTCTCCCGCCCGGCGAGAAATAACCTCGACCTTACCCGCCACCATGAATGCAGAATAAAAGCCGACGCCAAACTGGCCGATCAGTTGCTGCCCTTCGCCATTCTTGTCCGCAGCAAGCTTGTCCATGAAGGCCTTGGTGCCCGACCGAGCAATAGTGCCTAGTGTTTCACCCATATCCGCAGCAGTCATGCCGATGCCATTATCCTCGATCACGAGAGTGCCGGCTTCCTTGTCCAGCCTAAGCGTGATGCGCAATTGAGGATCATCCCCAAGCAGTATCGGGCTGGAAATCGCCTCATAGCGCAGCTTTTCGCAAGCGTCCGCGGCATTGGATATCAGTTCGCGCAGGAAAACCTCACGGTCGGAATAGACCGAGTGGACCATCATGTGCAGGAGCTTGGAAACATCTGCCTCGAAGGCCCGTGTTTCAGGGGCGGTAACGGTGTCCATTGTCATCGTCTCTCTGGCTCGCATCCTAGAATTGCGGGCGACAGATGGATCGAACGGTTTTGTCGTTCAAGAGGCGGGGCAAGGAAAGCATGGGTCGCGCATTTGAAAATGGTAGATTCTCGTTTGGATGGGCAGCTGAAGCTCCAGCCCAGCCATTCGCCTAAGGCGCATGTCGCTTGACGCAGCGCAATGCGGTTATTCGTGCAAGCCGACCAACGGCTTGCGTAGAAGTGCCAGAGCATTGGACTGAAAAATCCTTCGCCCGAGCATCACCCATTTTGCCCGATCGACACGCCAGTGAGCGCTTGCAGCGCCGTGAGCAGGCAATCTCCATGATCGGCGCTGGCTGCGGGAACTGCCGGCTCTTCGCGTCGCATGGCATGCCAATAGCCGCCGCTGGTCTGCGCTGCCTTATCGTTGCTTGCGGCGAGCCAGCTCTGCGTCGCCTGTCCGGTCGCGATGTCGACCGGCGCGGACGCGCCGCCCATGCGTGTGCGCACCCAGCCTGGATCGACGGCGTTACTCAGCACGTCAGGCCATCGCCGTGTCATCGCCATAGCAAACGCGACGATTTGAAGCTTGCTATCGGCGTAGGCCTGTTCCGGGTGCCAGCGACGCCGGGTCCAGTCGAGATCATCCAGACCGGCATTGCCGCCCCGGTGAAGCCCGCTGCTCATGTAGACAAGGCGCTCGGGCCGTTCGATGCAGGCGGTCAGGACATAAGGCGCCAGCAGATTGACCGCGGTCATAACACTGTGGCCTTCCGCCGTCCGACCGCTGCCACTCGCGCCATATAGTGCGGCATTGTGGATCACTGCGTCCATGCGACCGATTGCATTCACCGCATCGGCCAAATCTCGTGTTTCCGACAGCAGGCTGAGATCGCCGGTCACTATTGCCAAAGCTTGCGGCATTTGCGCTGCCAGAGCCGCAGCCCGTTCGGCATTGCGGGCGTGGAGAACGACATCATGTCCGCCGGCAAGCAACGACTGCGCAGCGGCCAGCCCAAGGCCGGTCGAACTGCCAGTGATGAAAATTCTCGCCATATCGACTCTTTGCTCGGCGCATGGCCAGCGCCCAGAGGGCCAAAACGCATCGGGTCTATCTACGCTGCCAACCTTCGCGTTCGGCGAAGATCCTCTGCATTTCCACCATATTCTCGGTGCCCCAGCTGCATAAAGGCTCGAGCGCCTGAGCGAGGCTTTGGCCGAGGGGCGTCAGCGTATAGTCCACGCGCGGCGGCACTTCCTTGTAATCGGTGCGCAGCAGGATCCCATCTGCCTCCAGTTCCTTCAACTGCTGGATCAGCACCTTGTCGCTCACGTCGCGGATCGCGCGTTTGAGCGCGCCGTAGCGATTGGGGCCCTGGAGCAGGAAATAGAGGATCAATGGCTTCCATTTGCCGGCAATGACTTTGAGCGTTGCGTCGAGGCCGCAAGTGAAATTGGGAGCGACGGTTCCGGCCGAACAGCCCCCTCCGAGCATTGGAGAGACAGCCAGGGATTTGGGCTCTTCAGACATTTTCGATACTTACCAAAAGGTGCATACTTGCCGATAGGTATATGCGCCTCCAGCTACGTGCAACCTTAGATTTGGAGGCATCCATGAATAGACTGCAAGGCAAGATCGCCATCATAACAGGTGGCGGTACGGGCATTGGTCTGGCTTCGGCCAGGCGTTTCATTGCGGAGGGCGCGTTCGTCTACATTTTCGGGCGTCGACAGGAAAAACTCGATGCTGCCTTAAGCGAACTAGGGGCAAATGCCCGCGCAGTGGCGGGTTCGGTTGCCGATCCTGCCGATCTCGATCGCTTGTTCGAGACGGTGAAGGCAGAACGCGGATCGTTAGACATTCTCTTTGCCAATGCAGGAACCGGCGCGCTGGTGCCGCTGACGGACATTACTGCCGACCATTATGCCGAAACCTTCGACGTCAACGTGAAGGGCACGATCTTCACAGTGCAAAAGGGACTGAAGCTCATGGACACAGGCGGCTCGATCATTCTGACCGGGTCAACCACGGGTGTGATGGGGACACCGGCCTTCAGTATTTACAGCGCCTCCAAGGCTGCCGTGCGCAATCTTGCGCGCAGTTGGGCGCAGGATCTGCGGGGCACGGGAATCCGCGTCAATGTGCTATCGCCCGGGCCAACGCTGACCGAGCTGGCGGCCGAGGTCGTCGGCAGGGAGGCAATGATCGAAATGGGGGCAACCACCCCGATCGGTCATGTTGGTGATCCATCCGAAGTGGCGGCGGCCGCCGCCTTCCTGGCCTCATCTGACAGCAGCTTCATGACCGGAAGCGAGCTATTCACTGATGGCGGGCTGGCGCAAATCTAGGCTGCATACCGTTCGTCTCGCGCCGGCTTGCTTCAGGGCAAGCTGGCGCCATGTCGCTGATAATTGGATGATGCTCAGACTGCTCGTCTACCTGCATTATGAACGATGGCATGCGCTGTGCGGCATGTAGCACCTTCTCCAAAATCTTACCGGCACGAAATCTCATATCAGTTATTCAAAAAAACCTTCCACTGATATGGAACAAAATAAATAATGGCAATTAAAGCTATTCACGTTGCACAAATGTAAATAGCAATTATAATCGCACGTTTTCAACAAATTTACGATATTACGGAGCGTGATTACTTTAATTTGATCACCTGGCTTGGCATAAATAAGAGATATATTTGCATATCAATATTAATTATCGGTCAGATAATTTTTCTGACACCTGGCAAACTTTTTATAGCTGCTGATAACGCGAACGAGGCAACGCACGCTGCGCAGCTGATGACAATGAATTTCAGCACTGGCGCCGCTGCCCACGGCATGGCCAGAACGCTTAGCGCAACCAGGACGGGCGGATGCAGGATGAGTGCGCCAAAAGCCGTCGATCCGAGCCTCGACACAATTTGCGTGGAATTCCTCCCCCATCGCTGCGCAGCAGCCAGCAAACCCAGGATCACCCCGAACGCGACCGCTGGATCCCAAATTGCGTAATAGAATGCATTGATGTTCCATCCTCCCTCAAATCCCCCCAACCGCCCACGTATCGATAGCATGAGCGGCAACGTGGAGATTGCGAGAATCGAAACAATCAGCCAGCCCGCAGCATCCCGCAATGTGATACGCTCAAGAAGCCCGCTCCGTGCCGCTGCACAACCTGCAATGTAAAAGAAAGCGTAGCAGCTGAAATAGCCAAGCTGAAGCCATAGGAATTCCGTACCGACCCGCATGACCAGTCGTACGATGAACGAGAGCAGGCCAAGGCCCAAGGCGATCAACGCCAAAGCGGGCATCGCAGGCAGAGCATCCACTGACACGGCAGACCATCCCGCGCGGCGACGGCAAGTCTGCCAAATCGCATAGCACATAGCGAATATCAGTAGGGCAATAGCAAACCAGAGCGGCGTCACCGCAGAAATTGGGGCGTTACTACCTTCATTCTTCGATATCGCGCCTCGATCAGACTGAACAACCCAAACAGCCCCAGCCCGCAAGCGACCACGCTTAAAATAAGCGTCCCTTCATCCTGCGCCCGTAGCTGCCGCAGCGCCTCCCCAAGCCCCCCGGCGCGATCGGGGTCATGGTTCAACGCCGCAGATATAATGAACCAGCCGATGAGGGAGAAAACCAGCGCACGGGCTGCATATCCAATACGTCCTATCCACCGAACATAGTCGGGAGCCGGCACGTCGCCGCTGAGATCGTCAAACCGCGCCTTATACGCCTTGAGCGCTTGGGCAATCGCGACGATGAGCAGGAGGACGCCGAGCAGAATAAGCATGAACACACCTCCCGGTTGCTCCAGAAGCCATGCCGACCAACCTTGCGCGCTTTCATCTCCAGGACTTCCATGCTCTCTGCTCGCTTGCGCAAGAGCCATTTTGCCTGCGGCGGTCGCCAGCATGATATGAGACACACCACTTAAGCCATAGCCAAGTCTTTCAAACTGTCCTTTCACGGTTCGACCGCGGCGCTCAGGGTCGATGACTGCCTCTGTAAGCCGCCAGACCGCATATCCAGCAAATCCAACCGCACAAAACGACAATAGGACATGACCAAGCGGCGCGTCAGCCAAAGTGCCTAAAGCACCCTGATTGTCGGTTGTTTCGCCACCGTGCAATGCGACGTCGAGCGCAAGCCATCCAATGATGATGTACACGAGACCGCGTGCAGCGAAACCGAGGCGCGCGAACAACGTCATACGGTCACTATATCTCATGCAGCCCTCCAAAGAACCGCCAACCTTCCGACGCCTGCACCTGTTCCCTCGAAACAGTCATCTAGCATCAACCTAGAGCTTCGGCGGCTGAGTACAGGCCCGCATCGATCACATACCGCTTACCCTGAAAATCTTCCGGCGAGCCGCGACAACATTGATAGCGCTAACCACACCATATGTCATCGCGGCTGACCCCATTGACTACTATGTCCTTTCGTGCATATTTTGCGCGACTAAAAATATAAATGGGCGAGGAAAATGACCAAGAGACACTCTTGTGCGTCTATGAATTGCGCTAAAATGATAGCGCTACCGCTTTTCACCTCTGCGGTTTCAGTATCGATATCTCATCTTGAGATATCATGCCCGGCCGACGATCTTCGTGATGGTAGGATTTAATGGACCGCAGAGCGGCGCTCGCGTCCATCGTCGGCGTGCTGGGCGCGAACATCTTCGCCCCGCTTGCACGGGCCATCGCCTACCAGCCGAACCCGGTCATCAATACCGGCGCGCCTGAGATCATATTCACGCCCGCACAAAGAGCGCTGGTCACGGCGCTGAGCGAACGCATCCTGCCGACATCCGATACGCCCGGCGCCATTGCTGCAGGCGTGCCCGAATATATCGAACATATGCTGGGCGACTGGGCGATCACCGATGAACGGGCAACGATCTTCGACGGCCTGGCCGCCATCGATGCCCGCAGCATGGCCGATTATAAAAAACCGGCCGTAAAAGCCTCGGCCGCGCAGCAGGACGCATTGCTGACCCTTGCGATGAACGGCGAACTGTCAGGAGGAACTCCCTTTTTCGAGGCGTTCCGCCAGCTTGTCATCACCGGCTATTACACGTCCGAAATCGGCATCACGCAGGAACGCGAATATCTGCCCATCCCCGGCGAATATGACGGGGCCTATCCCTATGCGAAGGTCAAGCGGATCTTCTCCTCATAGGGCGGGCAATCGCCTTCGATCCTGGATCCATTCATTTCCGACACGCTCATCGGAAGGACAAAATCATGGCAGCAACAGATCGTTTCGACGCTATCGTCATTGGTTCGGGCGTCAGCGGCGGCTGGGCCGCAAAGGAGCTTACGGAAAAGGGGCTGCGCGTCCTTATGGTTGATCGCGGTCGCATGGTCGAACATGGGGAAGATTATCCCTTCGACGGCAAGTCGGCCTATGACATTCCCGCGCGTGGCAGGATGCCGGCTGCCCTTGCCAAGAGCGATTATTTCGCGCTCAACGGCTGGGTCTCGCCCGCCACCCAGCCCTTCTTCATCAACGACCGGCTCAACCCCTACGACTATGACGCGCCCAACAAGTTCAACTGGGTTCGCCCGTCAGTGGTCGGTGGCAAGTCGCTGACCTGGGGCCGCTGGAGCTTCCGCTGGAGCCAGGCCGATTTCGAGGCCAACAAGAAGGAGGGTGTGGGGACTGACTGGCCCATCCGCTATGACGATGTCGCGCCCTGGTACAGCTATGTCGAAAATTATATCGGCGTTTCGGGCGCTCGGGAAAATCTGCCTTATCTGCCCGACAGTGAATTCATGCCGCCCTTTCCGATGAACGTCGCCGAAAAATGGCTGAAAGAACGGCTGGAAAGCGAATTTCCCGGACGCAAGCTGATCAACGCGCGCCTCAGCAACATCACGCAAGACAAGCCCGAGCAGAATCGCACCCGCTGTCAGAAGCGGGCACAATGCGACCGGGGTTGCAGTTTCGGCGCCTATTTCTCGACGCAGGCCGTCACACTGCCGGCCGCCCGCGCTACGGGTAGGCTGACGCTGCGTGCGGACAATTGGGTCACGAACCTGGAATATGACCCGATCCAAAAGCGCGTAACCGGTGTCCGAATGGTCGACGCCAACACTGGCCAGGTGGAGGTCGTTCAGGCCCGCATGGTCTTTCTGTGCGCATCAGCGATGAGTTCGCTCCACATCCTGCTCAACTCCCGCCCGGCAGGCAGCGAACGCAGCTATTTCCATTCCAACGGTGCGCTCGGCAGCGCGGTGATGGATCATATCTTCCGCGTCGGCGTGTCGGGCGACATTCCGGGCATGAGCGAATTTGTCGAATATGGTCGACGGCCCGGCGGCGTCTATGTGCCGCGCTTCCGCAATCTGGAAGCGGAGGATCTGCCCTTCAAACGCGGCTACGGCTTCCAGGGTGGCGCTGGCCGTCAGGCGTCCGCGCCTGAAGGCTTTGGCCTGTCCATGAAGCACGGGATGCGCGAATATGGGCCGTGGCGCTTTACCATGGGCGCCTTTGGGGAATGCCTGCCCTATGAAGACAATCGCGTCATGCTGAACCACAGCAAGACCGATCGCTTCGGCACGCCGCTGTTGCGCTTCGACGTCCGCTTCCGCGACAATGAAATCAGGATGATGGACGATGCGCTGGAACAGGGCATGCTGATGCTGCGCAAGGCAGGGCTTACGAACGTGACCGGCGGTCGCGGCAAGCATGTGCCAGGTGAGGCGATCCATGAAATGGGCGGCGCCCGAATGGGGCATGATCCCGCCACGTCGGTCCTGAACAAATGGAATCAGGCGCATGATGCCGCCAATTTGTTCATCACCGATGGGGCACAAATGGCCTCTGTGTCCTGCGTCAATCCATCGCTGACTTTCATGGCGATGACCGCCCGAGCCGCCGATCACGCGGTCAAGCAGATGCAGGCTGGGGTCATCTGACCCGACAAGCAGCGTCCTGGGCCAGCGCGCCAAAGGAGAGACGATGTACAGAATGTTCGCGACCATCGCGCTATTGACCATGGCACAGGCGGCGCCCAACCCTCATCTGCCTGGGCCCACCTATGACACTGCCGCCCCGACTCTTCCGAAAAACCTGAAGCATGCGGTGCTCATCCTGTCCAAGACCAATGGCTGGCGGCATATTGAGCATATACCTCATTCCAACATGGTCCTGGCTGATATTGCCGCCAATCTCGGACATGCCAGCTACACCACCGAAAATGCGGCAATCTTCAACGACGAACAACTGCGGCATTTTTCCGTCATCATTCTCAACAGTGCGAGCGGTGATTTCCTGACCGAGGCGCAGCGATCAGCCTTTGCGCGCTTCGTCGCGCGCGGCGGTGGCGTGGTGGCGCTGCACGCCGCAGGAGACAATAGCCACAAGGCGCCCTGGTATACCGGAACGATCATCGGCACCAAATTCATCGGGCATCCCGGAGGCGAGGATCAGTTTCAATCCGCGCAAGTCATCGTCGACCAACCACGGCATCCCGTCATGGCTGGCGTGACCATGCCTTGGGCGCCCGTCGATGAATGGTATTCCTTCGATGCGAACCCGAAAATGCAGGGCATGGCGATACTCGCCCGGATCGACGAGGCGAGCTACCACCCCGGCGCCAAGCTGACGATGGGATCGCATCCGGTGATTTGGACCAATCCAGCCACCAAGGGGCGTGTCGTCTACTCGGCGCTCGGACATTTGCCGGAAAGCTACGACGATCCAAATTATCGCCGCATCCTTACGAACGCAATCCACTGGGCTGGAAAATTCGGTCGGTAAAACGAGAAATTTGATTAGCGCTGAGACCACTAGCGTCATGTGGGCTCAAGTCCACTCCATACCGAGTGAGTGTGTCTGCCAATACGGGTCGCAAGTTTTCATGTTTCCAATTAAGAATATTTCTCAATCGGAACAGATTCTGTCCGACCTCGTTCCCAATGCTACCAACATTTAGGAGGACGGGATGGTTGACAACAGGTATAATGATCATGTGGTGATCGAAAAGAAGGGGCCGGGACGCACCATCGCAATTCTTGTGATAGCCGCCCTAGTGATCGCGGGCATCCTGTTCGCGACCGGCTTCTGGTCTGCGGACGTAAAGGGAGGGGATATGCCGGAAGTCAGCGTCAAGGGCGGCGAACTCCCGAAGGTTGATGTAGATTCCAAGGAAGTCGTGGTCGGCACCAAGAAGGAACAAATCGAAGTTCCGACCGTCGGCGTCAAGGATAATGGCGAAAAATAGATCCAGATCCATGCTACGAATTTCAGATCGATATCTTTTGCGATATTCGTAATGAAACGGAGATAATATTTTCTAAAATATGTCCCCACTTTACATAGTGGGGATTTTTTTGATCCTGAATTCTGACGGCCTACATAGGCTCTTCCGCACTCGTAGCGATGTCCCCGCCAGCTCATCACGCGCTCATCAGGGCCCGACATCATCGCCGCCGGCCCGAAGGCGGGAACCCTTACGCTGGCCAAAGCCAAGCGCCTTTGCCACTCGCTCATTCCAACCATAAGGGTCTGCCCGGATCACCGGCGCCCCTTTATTGTCGAACAATATTGTTGAATAAAGCAGGCGAACCGGGATTTCCCGCGGCAGTTCGACAAAGCCTTCCTTGCCCGTCGCGCGCACCTTGTTCCATTGATCCAGAATGCCTTCGTCCCGGGCGATCTTCTCGGCAAAACCCACCGCATCCTCGACCCGGATGCAGCCATGGCTGCGCTGGCGCTGAACCTCTGAGAACAACTGCTTGGCCGGCGTATCGTGAAGATAAATTTCATGGTCGTTCTTCATGTCGAACTTGACCAGCCCCAGCGAGTTTTTCGGACCTGGCTGCTGGACGATCCAGCCATCCTTCCAAACCATGTTGTTGCGCTTCATGTAGCCAGCGCCCTTGCCTGCGATCTCCTTGTTCTGGATCGACCGAGGAACCGTCCAGGTCGGATTGGCGACCAGCCGATAGATGGGCGATCCCAGCTGGGGCGTTTCGGTGTCAGGTTCGCCCACCACCGCCTTGCGCGTATCGGCAATCTTCCCGTCGCGCCAATAAGTGAGGCGCGCGGCGGCGAGGTTGACGTCGATCCGCGTTCCGGGCGGCGCCCGGTCGAGCCACCGCATCCTCTCCATGGCAACGGCGATTTCCCGCGCCCGATCGGCATCCGACAGGTTGAGGATTTCAAGGGCCTTTTCGCCGATCACGCCGTCGGGCTTGATGCCATAATCGACCTGCATATGCTTGACGGCGCGCACTAGCGGCTCGGCGTAGCGAATGCCGGCATTGCCAGCCCGATCCAGATAGCCCGACGCCACCAGCTGCCGTTCGATCGCGGGCATGCGACTGTCGGATGTTCCAGGATCGATCGGCTTTCCTGCGTCGGGGATGGGTTTTGCGGCACCGCTTCGCTCCTTCCCAAGCGCCAGATAGGCCCTGGAAAGATTGCGATAGTCTTCCTCCTGCGGCGCAAGGCCATCGAGCCAGCCGCGCAGCTTGCCCGATGCCAGCGCGTCTTTCAGCCCGCGTTGGAGATCCGGCCTGAAGGTGCCGAGGGTGTAGACCTCATAGAGCTTTTTTGGATCGCTCGCGCCGCCAGCCAATGCCCTGGCATAGCGCAAAGCACTTTGGGTAAGCGCGTCCTGACCGGCGCTTGTTGTTGGCTCTCCTTCAACGCCGAAGGATAGATGGTCGAGGCCATGCGCGGCGCGACTGTCAATGGCCTGCTTGAGATCATGGATTGCGTCCTCGTTCCACTGCGCTTGCCGCTGCGCCGACGCCGTGTCGGCCCGGTTTCCGCTGCCCGACTGGCTGCTGCAGGCCGCCAGGGTCAGGGCGATGGCGACCATCGGAAGGGCGACAAGGGATTTAGGCACGCATTTCTCCTCACAATCTCTTTCCTACAACGCGTGACCTCGGTCGCGGCTCCGGCGCAGGCGCGCTGTCATGCTACTGATCGAGCGCCAAGAACTCGACGACGCCGGTCACGCAACAAATTCAGCCGGAGTATCGGCACGCAGCATCTGGGCGAGACGGGCAGCGTCCCAATTGCTCAGGCGAATGCAGCCATGACTTTGCGAACGGCCGATGAGGGTTGGTTCGGGAGTTCCGTGAATGCCGTAATGCGGTTTGTTGAGATCGATCCAAACGACCCCCACAGGGTTATTCGGCCCCTCACTGAGCTGCGCCTTCTGGTCACTACTGTCTGCGTCCCAGAAGAGATCGGGGTTGTAATGATAGGTGGGCATGAAGGCGATGGTCCGGATCATCCATTTCCCCAGCGGCAGCGGATCGTGATCGCTGCCTGTCGTCGCCGGGAACTGAGCAATTAGCCGGTCCTGTGCGTCGTAGACTCTGAGCACGCTCTGCGATTTACTGACGACGATTTTGGCTGCGCGCGGCTGGCTCGCGCTAATATTGAGATCCGCCAGAACATCCCGCCATCTTGCCGGCAGGCCCGGCTCATAGGTTCGATCAGATGGTAGGAGTCCGGGCAACAGCAATTCCATCCCGGCTCTGGGGGCTTTGAGACCCGGATTGAGCCGAATGAGGATGTCGCTGCTTGTATGGAAACGCTCAGAGAGCTTCTCCACCAGGTTGCGATAGCCAAGAAATGGGAGCGTCGCCTGATCGACGATCCTTGAGGGGATGTCTGGCGTAAAAGAGGCCTCGAGTGCTTCCGCTTTCAGGACCATGCGAATGAGCGTTGGCGCCCTCTCTCCCGCCAATGCCTTGCGGCTTGCGGCATCAAGCACGCCGCTTTGCTCCAGCCCGCGCGCTTCCTGAAATCCTTTGAGGGCCATCACGAAAAAGCGGCCTTTTCTTCCATCGATGATGCCCGGCGCAAAGCCCGCTCGATCAAGCTGGACCTGGGCCTGAAAAATGGCCGGATCGATGCCTGCCGGGAAATGGGCTGGAGCGCCCGTTTGGTCTCTGGCAGGCGTGGATGCCTGCGCTGAAGCTGCAAAAATGAGACCAACCGAGGCCAAAATCCGAAATTGCCATGGAACCGATCTTTTCACGTCGCCAGAAACACCTTATATGACAGGGACATAGGCAACGCTTGCGAGCGGCCTTTATCTCCCTGAAACATGTTCGGGACCAACGACATTTATGATATTCGATCGACGGTCGGTGCTGTTCGGCGCCGCAGCCTGCGGTATGGCGCAGCTATTTCCTGAAGCTTCATGGGCATCCATTCCGGAACGACGGCTCGCCTTTCGCAACCTGCATAATTCGGAGCATATCGATGTCTGCTATTTTTCCGGCGGACGCTTCCGCAGGGATGGCATCGCCGAGCTTAATCACTTCATGCGTGACTGGCGGACGGGCGAGACGATCAGGATGGATACGAGCCTCCTCGACACGCTCGTCCACCTCCAGGCAGCGACCGGCGCAGACAAACGCGCCCATTTTACACTGATATCGGGTTACCGTTCGCCAAAGACAAATGGCAGGCTGCACCGCAGCTCGTCCGGCGTCGCATCCAAGAGCCAGCATATGCTTGGCAAAGCCGTCGACATAAGGCTCAAGAATGTGCGCCTCGCCAATCTCCACAAAGCAGCCCTCTCGCTGCGCGCAGGTGTTGTAGGCTATTATCCCGAAAGCAATTTCGTTCATGTCGATACCGGCCGGATCCGTCATTGGTAGAAAGAATCTCCCAACGACAATCCTAACCATTCATCGTCATCTTGAAGCTACTCTCGAAAACAGAGGCTCAAACACCCGTTCGACCATCCCAGCCCCCCCTCCGTGACGCCCGGCGAGTACAGCGGCGTCCGTCATTTGCCGACGCATTTGCCCAGGAGACGCTACGACATTCGCGTACACTCAACGGTAGCCCCATCCCGCTCGGAATATTTTGCGCAACTAATCTGGGACAGGGTTCGTTTCCTCCGCCAACCAACGACTGGAGCCTTGAACGTTGAATCGCCCTGACACCGAGTCACCTACGCGCGCCCAATCTGTCTTCGAGTTTGATGCTGCATTGGCGCTTGGCATTCTTTGCGGTGTTCTGTTTGCGGCGATCGTTGGGTTGATGCGATAAATTCGGACTAAAGGTGCAGCTAGGATTGTTGTGTCATCTCCTCGACATGACGGTGTGACCTACCCAGTCTGATAGGCGGGCAGCTTCTTTTGGCCCCCTTAAGTCTTGTTGGCGAAGCAGTGGGTTGGAGCGCGCGGAGCCGCATGCATGTATGCCCCATCGGCGATAATCACATGTCTATATTCGATTGCCTGCGTCTGCCTCCCTACCTTTAGGATGCATGCGCAGGATGCACGGGCTATCACTTTCCTTTCCCCGGCGCCGTCGACAGGTGAGCTGGGCACTTAACTTTCGAACAACTGGACAAGGTTGCCCGTTAGACGCCTAACCCGTTCTAAAGTCGCTTGGTCTGCTCCAATCGACGTCCACTGGAACCAACATAATTGCCGCGTTTTATGACGGCATTGCGAGACAGACGCTCGCGTTTTCTCCCGTGGATCCCATTATAGATGCAGCAGCTTCACGAGAATTTCTGGAACATCCGTGGCTCTTTCAAGATCGCCAAGATATTCGACATCGGCACGCAAACCTCGCTCGTGCGCAAGCGCGACGGAAGCTTCATTCTGATCGACAGCTACGGCGTTGCAGGATCCGATCGAGAGAAAGTTCTGGGCCTGACCGATAACGGCGCGGCGATTGACACGATCATCAACGTCCACCCATTTCACACGCTTCATTGCGCTGCAGCCCATGATCTCGCGCCGCATGCCCGGCTGTTCGGCACGCGCCGGCATCATGAGAAGGCGCCTGAACTACCTTGGGAACAGGCTGTGATTGAAGATGCTGAAACGCAGGCTCAGTTCAATGATCTCGAATTCTCCATCCCAGCCGGCCTCGATCTGGTGACAAACGACAAACGCGTCCATGCTGCCTCTGTCCTCGTACGACATCGCCAAAGCGGCATCGTTCATGTCGATGACACGCTGATGGTCCTGGCAGCACCGGGTGCGCTCGGCCGCATATTCCCCCAGTCACGGCTGCATTTTCATCCAATGCTGGGAAAGGCATTGCAACACCGCCCTGGCGCTGCCGACGCGTTCATCGCGTGGGCACAAGAGTTGGCAGAGAGGTGGTACGGAGCTCCCTATGTATGCGCTGCCCATTCGGCCGTGCGCCATCTGCCGACCGATGGTTGGCGAACTGAGGTCACTGCAGCTCTCGCAGGCATCTGGTCGACGCTCCAACAACATCGCACGCGCTACGGCTGAACGCCGCACGACCTCACTTCATTGCAAGGACATGCCCCATGAGCGCCAATACCGCCCGTACCATAAATCCACTGACAGAAGAGTTGATCGCCACCTACGACTATATGTCCGATGATGAGATGGCTCGTGCCATCTCCGCTTGTCACAATTCATTCCTTGAATGGCGTTTGCGCAGCCTGGAAGATCGCGCCGCGATTATTGCTGCGATCGGACAGGCCCTGCGCGACGCAAAGGAAGAGTTTTCGGCTCTGATGACGCAGGAAGTGGGTAAGCTGATCGGCGACAGCCGAAGCGAGGTCGATCTGGTCGCAGCCATTTGCGACTATACGGCGGCAAATGGTCCGAACGTTCTGGCCGACGAGGAGCGTTCGGCAGACGGAGCCACTGCCTATGTCACCCATGCGCCGATCGGCGTCGTCTATGGTATTCAGCCTTGGAATTTCCCGGCCTATCAGGCGGTGCGTTACTCGATTGCGAGCCTGATGGCGGGCAATGGCGTGCTCCTCAAACATGCGGAGAGTTGCACCGGCAGCGGATTGTTCCTGCGTGATCTGTATGAGCGCGCTGGGCTTCCCAAAGGCCTTTTTACGGTTCTGATCATTTCCCACGAACAGTCCGACAAGGTGATCGAGAATGATCTGGTTCGCGCCGTCACCCTGACCGGAAGCGATCGCGCCGGCAAGTCAGTTGCAGCCAAAGCTGGCGCGCTCGTCAAAAAGACCGTGCTGGAACTTGGATCCAACGACGCTTACCTTGTTCTCGACGATGCCGACATTGATCTCGCTGTAGAAACCTGCGTGGCGGGCCGCATCTACAATAATGGTCAGACCTGCGTTAACGCCAAGCGGTTCATCGTCACCGAACAAAATCACGATGCTTTTGTCGACGCATATGTCGAGAAGTTCCGAGCCATCCAAATGGGGGATCCCAGGGAAGAGGCGACAAAGCTCGGGCCACTGGTTAGCAAGGCACAGCGCGACAAGCTGCATCAACAGGTGGAAGACAGCGTGGAAAAGGGCGCCCGCCTTCTGGTCGGCGGAGAAGTGCCTGAGCGTACTGGCTGGTTCTATCCTGCTACAGTTCTCGTCGATGTTGCGCCGGGCCAGCCCGCCTATGATGATGAACTATTCGGGCCAGTGGCCTCGATTATCCGCGCCAAGGATGACGAGGATGCGATGCGAATTGCAAATGACAGCCGCTACGGGCTTGGTGGCGGTATCTTCAGCCGCGACGTAGATCGCGCGCGCGAACTGGCCGCAAAACATTTCGATACCGGAATGATATTCATCAACAGTTTCGATGTTGCCTCGCCGGATCTGCCGTTCGGCGGCGTCAAGATGTCGGGCTATGGTCGCGAGCATGGGCCCGAGGGGCTCAAGGAGTTTGTCAACGTCAAGTCGATCAAGATTGCTGGACGCGGCGCATGACGACCACGCTTTGCTGCGACGTGGCAGTGATCGGCGGTGGCACAGCGGGTCTTGCAGCGGAGCGTGCCGCCCGCAAGAATGGAGCCTCGACGGTGCTCATCGACCCTGAATTTGGCGGGACGACCTGCGCACTGGTTGGTTGCATGCCCTCCAAATTGTTGATCGCCGCAAGCCGGGAAGCCGAGCGCATCAGGCGTGCGAAGCTTTTTGGCATTGTGGTAGAAGGCATCAAGATCGATGGGCCTGCTGTACTGCGGCGCGTACGTGCGGAACGAGACAGGTTTGCTCGCCTTACGCGCGAGTCTATCCAGGACCTACCTGAGGGAGTTGCCGTCCGCGCTCGCGCCAGTTTTACTGGAGCTGGCCGCCTCCATCTCGATGACGGACGCGTGGTGGAAGCACGCACCATCGTCATTGCCACAGGCTCTACACCCATATTGCCGAAGCAGTTTTCGGTGTTAGGTGATGCCGCGCTTACGAGCGACACCATATTCGAACTAGATGACCTGCCAAAGCGCCTCGCGGTGATCGGTTCGGGCGCCATCGGGCTTGAGCTGGCTCAGGCATTTGCACAGCTTGGTGTTGAGGTCACGCTGTTCGACAAGGGCGAGCGCATGGCAAAAATACGTTGCGCAAAGGTCCATGCGCGATTGCATGAAATTCTTGACGACAAGATGACGGTGCGCCTTGGCGTCGATGTGACGCCGCACCGGGATGAGGATGGGGCAAAGCTGAGCTGGACTGGCTCGAGTGAGGGTGAGGCCTTCTTCGACAAGGTGCTGGTAGCTGTGGGACGAAAGCCTCAGCTTGATGGCCTCCAACTCGAAAGCGTGCAGCTCGAACTGGATGACAATGGGGTTCCCAGGCATGATCGAGCAACGATGCGCTGCGGGGAAAGCGCAGTTTTCCTTGCAGGCGACGCAGCGGGGGACTTGCCGCTACTTCACGAAGCCTCGCACGACGGCGCCATCGCCGGGCGCAACGCCGCGGCGTTTCCCGCGCCAATCCCGGTAGATCGCAATCCCCCCTTCGCTATCACATTCACCGAGCCGGTGCTTGCGAGGATAGGCAAGGCTGAGGAAGACGGCGCGGTCACGGGAACTGCGGATTTCTCCGACCAGGGGCGTGCCCGCGTTGATGGACAAAATCGTGGCGTTCTTACGCTGTACGCCGCGGCACCAGATGGCAGGCTTATAGGCGCCGACCTTGTCGCGCCGGCAGGAGAGCATCTCGCGCATATGCTGGCCTGGGCTGTTCAGGGTGGCCTCACCGCCACGCAGTTGCTGAACATGCCTTTCTATCATCCTACTGTGGAAGAGGGTTTAAAACAGGCGCTGCGCACAATCTGCGCCGCAACGCCTATAGCTCTTCCGCCCGATCAGGATGCGGGAATGCCGGCAGGAGCCTGACGGCGCAGCAGGAAATCGCCTGCCGCTAGAACAGAGAGACGCAAATCGTCTCGACATTGGTGACCAGTGGCCGTGACCATCGGCGTACCAAGTTTCCTTCAACAGCGCTTTGCAGCGGCATCCCGACCGACTGACGGGCTAGCGCGGGAATCTGGCTCGTGCGAGCCGGTGGCGCGGTTGCGATCGGGCGTGCGTTCGCTCCCTCAGCCCGGGGCGTCAACCGCCAGCAAATCCTGCTCTTCAGGATGACGCTCTAAATAAGCAGCGACGAATGCGCACAAGGGTACGACCTTGAGTCCTTTCGACCGGGCATCCTGCAGAGCACCGCCAATAAGCTTGGAGCCAATACCCTGCCCTTCTAGCGCGGCCGGCACCTGCGTGTGAGTGAATAGCAAAGCCCCATCACGTCGCTTGTAGTCTGCAATCGCGACCTGACTATCGACATTCAATTCATAACGGCTTTCGCCTTCATTATGTTCAACCTTGTCAATTTCGCCCATGAACACGCCCTCTCGCTGAAAAATCGGACCTGCGCGCGGGTCTTGCGCACCGGCCAGCTTATCGAACAGCTGGGGCCTAGCGCGGTTCCCGCACCGTCTCCCAGCCATGCTCTTCGGCTCTTTTGCAGCGCCGCTGTAATTTTTCGGAACGCTGCGAAAATGCGAATGTTGACATGTGCATGGATCGATCTTTGACAGCGTCACTCTTCAAATCCTGCGTGGCCGCAATGGCCATCTTCATCGCTGCAGCGCCATTGACCGCTCATGCCTCCCAGAATGAGCGGATGTCCTTCCGGTGCGATCGTGGCCGCAGCTTCCAGGCTGCACTCGGCAAGGACCATGTGGTGGTTACGATTGGGGCACGCAGGCTCATCCTGCAGTCACAGCCCTCCTCACTGGGTCGGCGTTATGAAGCGCCAGGCTCCGTCCTCATCATCGATGGTGACCTTTCCGCACTCGTCATTGACGACGATCTGGGCTTTCGAAATTGTCGAGTTTCGTCTCCGGCGCTAGGCTAGAGTGTGAAAATTCGGGCGCGATGGCGCAGAGCCAGCAAATCGCGACAAGCCTTCTGTCAAAAGCGTCTGATCAGATCGGTTAACGCCGGAATTGCAACACGTTCGAAGCAGATCGTTCCGGGCCAGCTACGCTGGTGTCGAGCCCGATAATAGCGTTGGGGTGCTGGAGGCCGTCCATGATCAGGTCCGCCCAGCTTTGCAGCATTTCCCGGCGGGGTTTGAAATAGCGGGCCCTATTATACGCCCACTCCGATGCCGATGTGCCTTTGGGGACATGGGCAAGGACAAGATCAATGATCATTCGATCCCCGTCACGCTCCAGTTCTGCGGCTCTCTCGTTCATCACAGTCGAGAATGCAGAACGCCAACCATGCGGGACCATGCGTCCCTTATAAACGCCACCCCATAGTCGCTTATACAGGGTGCTGATCGCAGCATCACTCATCGGCTCCCGCCATGTCCTGCTGCTTGGGAAGAGAAGGGCGAACTGACCGGTTAGCGCACGAATAGCGTGAAGCGTTGCGACTGCCTGCCGGGAGAGCGGGACGTCATGGCCAAAAATCGGATTAGCCTTATCCTCCACAGCCAGTTTCATCCGGGCTGCAGGAATACGCCACAGTGCCGCGGGACAAGGGCGATCCGGGTCGCTCCAGTCGATACCCTCAATCTCTTCCCAACGAGCGGTTCGCAAGACCCCGACTCGAACGGCGCTGAGCGCCAGTAGACGCGACGCAAGCCGGGTCTGCGCGCTGCCGGTAGACAGGTCGACACGCCGCTGGAACTCTATCAGTTGAGGCACTCGCGTAAGGGCCGGCTGCTTTATACCGGGCGGAGAAGGCCGCAGCGCATCGCGGATGATTTCGACGCTCACGACAAGCTCGGTAGAGACGAGACCTTCCGCCCGGGCGCGCTTGAGCACGCCAAGCACATAACCGCGAACGCGCTTGGCGGTTTCAATCGCGCCGCGCTGTTCGATCCGCCTGATGAGGGCAAGCAGCACAAGCTCACTGCTCAACTGGCTGACCGGCAAATGTCCAAAAACAGGAAAAATGTCCTTCTCGAGCCTCGACCGGACCCTGAAGGCATTGGCCGCCGACCATAGGGGCCGCTTGTCATCGAGCCATTCCTCCGTCTTAGCCTGAAATGTGGCATCGGCAGCAGCAAGCGCCATCAGCCGGCGGCGCTCAAGTTCGACTGCCGGATCCAGACCATCACGTAGCATCGCACGCGCCTGCGATTGTCGGTCACGCGCCTCGGCGAGGCCGACTTCGGGAAACAGGCCGAAGGTGAGCAGCTTTTCCTTTTCACCGAATCGGTATTTGAATCGCCAGGATTTCGCACCAGCCTTCGTAACGTAAAGGAATAGGCCCTTTTCATCGGCTAGCTTGTAGTTTTTCCCGGTCGCGGCCGCATTGCGGGCCATGGCAAAAGTCAGAGTCATCGATACCCCCAAATGTGGTTTCGATACCCCCACCGATACCCCCAGATTCGCGAGATGCCCTGAAACGTCTTGCTACATTCTGGATGAAGATCGGATCGTAAACCTTTGATTAAAGGAGATTTACGATATCATATGATCATCATGAAATCGAGAGTTGGTGGGCCCGGCAGGACTCGAACCCGCAACCTAGCCGTTATGAGCGGCCAGCTCTAACCATTGAGCTACAGGCCCCACCTTGAACGCGGCGATAAGGAGCATCAGGCGGCTTGGCAAGCCTTCCCGCGCGCCGGAATGGCATCCAGTAACTGACCCAGGCTGACCGCCGCCACGCCGCGCCGCGCCAGATGGCTCAGCACCCTATCCCACCAGCCGTAAAAGGCGGTGCGATCGGACTCGTCACGGACATAGGGCGTGTGGCCCGGCTCCAGTGTGGGCGAATGGAAACTGAAATTGAGAACGCGCACGCCTTCCTCGATCAGCGCATCGATCGCCGCAGTCGCTTCGGCTGCGGTGATGCCTTCAGGCGTCAGCGGCACGCGCGAGAGCATCCGCGCCCGCGCCAGCGCACCGGCCAGCGGCCCCATCGCCTGGGTCGCGCGATAAAGCCCCTCGCCGCCGCCCCGCAACAGGCCGGTGATCGCGGTCGATAGCGGCAATTCGACCAGGCTGCGGGTCGGCCCCGCCCAATAGGGATTTTGCGGCAGGCCATGGAAATCGGGGCCATGCTGATGGCTGTAATCGAACCGACTGCGCACCGATGTATCGAGGCGAAAGCCTGCCGCCTCCAGCAGCCGCGCACTGTTGGGGCCGACGCCATAGCGCCCCGCCCGATAGGCGATCGGCCGCTGACCGAAGCGATCCTCGATCCGCCGGCACAGCGCCTCCAGCTTGGCTGCCTCCACCGCCTCGGGCAGCGAACCGACATAGGAATTGGCGGCATTCACATCCTCCACATGGGGCGGATTGACCCAGGGGTGGAGATGCGCGCCGACATCGGCCTCGCCCGCTGCCACCCACGCCCCCATCATTCCGGCGGCCGCATCGCTGTCCACCACCGGATAGTCGGTCACATAGACGGGCTTGACCCCGGCCGCCGCAAAATAGGCCTGACCGCGCGCCATGCCGGCCAGCGCCGTCACGCCATGGCCTTCCCGGCGGAAGGGGGCGTTCCAGTCGAATTCCTCCTCGGTATCGACGAACAGCATGAAACGAGTGCCGAACGCGGCCGGAAGCGCAATCATATCCTCGGGCAGCGGCGCCCGAAGCAGATTGCCGTCATGATGATGAGCTGATTGCATCGCCCTTCCCTATCCCGCAATGGTTGCGATAGGGTTTCGTTCCGGTCAAGCCCGCGCCCGACCAGCCCGAAAATCAGCCATTGCCAACGACATCCTCTTCCATCCCGTCGACCGGGATGCGCAGCAGGAAACGGTCCGGGCCGACATCCAGACTGCCGCCGCAGCCGGCCGCCAGGCTGCGGATCAGACGCAGCGAGAAGCCCAGCCCCAGCAACGGTCCGTCGGCCCAGTCGCCCTCCGGCGTATAGCCCGGATCGAGCAGATGCGCCTCGTCCATGCCGCTCAGCGTCGACGGGCGATCGATCGCCAGCACCACCTTGCCCGACGCGCCATCGGGCTGGAACCAGCAGGCCCCGGTCACCGCCTCGCCCTCGGGCGCGACCGAAATCAGCGTGCGCAGCAGATGCTGCACCATGCGCTCGCCCTGCACCGGATCGATGATGATCTGTGGCAGATCCTGCGACACGACGATGTCGATAGGCGTCACCGCCCGACCATCCTGATCGCGGAAACGGGCAGCGACCTGCATCACCAGCAATGCCGGATCGATCGTCTGCGGCGCACCGATGCCATCGCCCCGCGACACCTTCGCCGCCAGATCCAGATCGTCGAACGCCGCCAGCAGATGGCGCGCATCGACCGCGATATTGCCGGCCATCTCGCGATATTCGACGCCGGCCGGGCCGAACAATTCCTGTTCGATAATCTCGGCAAAGCCCAGGATCGCGTTCAGCGGCGTGCGCAGTTCATGCACCAGCTGGCGCAGCGAATCCGCCGACAGGCCGGCAATCGTCACCGGTCCCGACGGCGTCGTCGCCACTTCGTGCAAATAGGGGCGCCGTGCCTGGCCGCGATAGCCCTGGAACCGACCGGACCGCGGATCGAAGAAGGGGGTTGCCGACAGGCGCCATTCGCCTGCCATCATCCCGCCGATGATGGTGAAACGGCCATTCTGGAAACCGCTGCGACGCTGGAACGCGCCGGCGACATGGCCATCGGGACCGCTCGCCCCTTCCAGCGCGATTTCGCCGAGCGACAGGCCGACCAGCGCGGCACGCGGCCCCTGGTCCACCCAGACCAGCACGCCGGTCGAATCCGTCTCGAACGCAAAGAAATGCGGCTGTTCGGCGCGCAGCGCGGGCTGCGTCACCGGCGCGACGATGATGTCCTGCGGCGGCGCCTCTTCGGGCGGACGCCGGGTGCTGGTGAAGCGCGCAATGCGGTCGACCAGGTTGCGGATCTGGTCGGGGCCGGGTTCGGCCACCGGCTGCGGCGCAACTTCCGGCTCGACGACGGGCTCAGGCGCGAGCGCCATGTCCGCGGTCAGCAGCATGTCGGTCTCACGGACGCTCGTGCCGCTGGTCAGCACCAGGTCGGTCGGGCCAAACGCTTCGAGCCCCTGCCGCGTTTCGGGGCCGATGTCGCGACGGCCGCGCAGCACACCGCGCGCCGTGGGGCTGAGGTGCGGCAGCAGTGCAGCCCACAGCGGATCGGACAGGCGTGCGCGTGCCATCGCCGCGCCGGCGATCGCCGGACGGTCACCGGCAAAGAAGCGGATCAGGCTGGCCGAACGCAGCCGGCCGCCCAGTTCTACGACGGTCGCGATTCGCTGCATTTCAGACAGTTGCGGCCGCAACTGGGCCAATCGACCGAGCAGAGCCTCGCGATCGGGTGCGTCCATGGGGGGGCGATCATAACGATCATGCTGCGCCAGCAGGTCGACACATTGCCGCCACAGCGTCACCGCGCCCACGCCGCTGCGATCGTCGGCAGCCAGCACGGTTTGCATGATGTCGTTGAAGCGCAACCAAAGTCCCCATATTCAAGCGGTAACAGGCGGCATGCCCGCATCGCTGTTCGTTACATCCTAACCGATAAGCAGTCCTTACCCAAAGCGAAAGCGTGTTTTCGACGCACAATATGAGCGTCGCATAGTGGGACAATTGCATTGCGCTGAAATATTATTATGATGCGCCCGCAGTAACAGGTAAGGAAATAATCAATCTGATGGCGGGGCCCAATATCGATGACATCGACCTGCAGATCCTGGGCGAATTGCAGGATAATGGCAGGATGACCAATGTGGATCTGGCGCGGAAGGTCGGGCTGACGGCCCCGCCGTGCCTGCGCCGCGTCCGCGCGCTGGAGGAAGCCGGCGCCATCACAGCCTATCATGCCGTGGTCGATCCGGCGATGCTCGGCTACACCATCACCGTGTTCGCGATGGTCAGCCTCAAGAGCCAGGCCGAGGCCGATCTGAAGGCATTCCAGGACCATGTCGATGCCCTGCCCGAAGTGCGCGAATGCCATATGCTGAACGGCGAGATCGACTTCATCCTGAAGGTGGTCGCGCGCGACCTGCAGAGTTTCCAGCAATTCCTGACGTCGAAGCTGACGCCGGCGCCCAATGTGGTGAGCGTCAAGACGTCGCTGACGATCCGTACGTCGAAGAATTTGCCCGGCGTCCCGCTGCCGGTCTGATCCGGTCAGCCCGCGACAGCCGGCACGCAGACGCAACGAAAAAGGGCCGGCCCCACGGGGGACCGGCCCTTTTTCCTGTCACGTCACGCTGCGATCAGCTGGCCGTCTGGGCCGCACCCTGCTGCGCCGACTTGCGATTCTGCAGATCGACCCAGACCGACCAGAAGCCGGCGACATTGCTCCAGTTGCCGCTGGTCACCTGGGCCAGCGCGGTCTTGCCACCGGCCAGATCGCCCGAACGGGCCAGCGCGATGCCCAGGCGCGCATTGGCATGGCCCTGATCGACCCCGCCCTTGCTCAACGCCAGCCGATACTGCTCCACCGCCTGCGGATATTGACCAAGCGAGAAATAGCCGTCGGCCGCATTCAGCGCCGCCTTGCCATCGCTTGCCGCCGCAGCCTTCTTCGCCAGCGCGGGCATGGCGGCGATATCCTTGGTCGCCTTGGGCGTCACCGCCTTCAGCAGCTGCGCCGTGGTCGCCTGGCTGGTCGTCAGCTTGCCGGCCGAACGGCCCGCCTCGATGATCGCCTTGGCTTCGGCAAAATTGCCGGTCTTCTCGGCCAGCTGGGCATAGGTCTGGTAATCGCGCTCGCTAGCCATGGCGCCATTGGCGGCCTGCAGGCGATAGAGGTCCAGCTGGACCTGCGGGTCGCTTTCCTGGCCGGCCAGATAGTTGGTCAGCGCCGAACGCCATTCGGGGGTCGACGGATAGACTTCCAGCCGCTCGCGATAGAGGCTGCTCACCTCATCCCAGTCATTGGCCTGATAGGCCATGGAGATGGCGCGGTCATACCAGGCGGCCGGAATCGGCTGACCCGATGCCTTCTGCTGCGCCAGCGCCTCCTGCACATAGGCGCGGGCTTCCTTGGACTTGTTCTTGCGCATCGCGATATCGGCGCGCAGCATGGTGGCGTCGATGCCCGAATAGCCCAGCGTCTTGGCATAATCGAGCTGCGCCACCGCATCGGTATAGTTCGCGACCATGTAGGACAGATAGCCGGCGATGAAGCGCAGGCGCGGCGCGTCCGCCTTCGGCACCGAACTGGTCTTGAACATGTCGGTCAGCGCGATCCGCTGGGCCTGGATGTCCCGGCGCAGCACCGCCACCTCGAAGCGCAGGCCGGCCGCGGCATAGGCTTCCATGTCGGTGGTCGGATTGAGCGCGGCGATGCGCAGATTGGCGGTCGACGCGTCACGCGCCTTGATCGCGGTTTCGGCGGCCTGCACATCGGCGCGGAAGGCGTCGGACATCTCGATCGGCGGACCTGCCACCACGATCTTCTTCTTGGCCGCAGCCGGCGTCGCCAGCATGGCGCCGGCCAGCACGACCGGCAGTCCGATAGTCAGAAAAACAGGATTCCGCTTGGCCATGAAAGGCCTCCCCCACTGCAATATCCCGGCCCCCGGCCGGTCATTCAAAAAAATATAGGCGCACAGACCGCCGAACCAGCGACGATCTGCGCGCCTTATACTAGATTCAGGCCTTGGTGCCCAGATAGGTCAGCCACAGATCGGCGATCTGCTTGCGCGCACCGCCCTGGACTGCCTCGAACGCCGACTTGGCGCCGGCATTGTCGCCACCCATGGTCTTGGCAATGCCCAGGCGGGTGTTGATCTCGTCGGCGTCGACGCCACCCTTCTGCTTGGCCAGTTCGAACATCGCCGCCGCCTTGGCATAGTCGCCATAGCCCAGATAGGCGTCGCCGGTCGCAGCCGCGACCTTGCCGTTGGCAGCCTTGCCGGCATCCGCTTCGGCGGCACCCAGCGACGACTTGTCGCCCGGAATGCGACCCACGGCGGCCTGATAGATGTCGCCCGCCTGGCTGGCGTTCAGCACGCCCTTGGCGCGGCCGGCGTCGATCGTCGACTTGACCTCGCCATAAATGCCCGTCTTCGACGCCATTTCGGCCAGTTCGGTGAAGTCGGCAGCGACCACCAGACCCTTGGCCGCCGACATCAGGCGCAGCACGTCCAGATTTTCGCGGTTGGTGATGTTCGGGTTCGCCTGCTGGAACAGGCGGATCAGCGTGCGCAGATTTTCACCGCTCGGATTGGCGGCATAGGCCCACTTGGCCCAATCGGTGACTTCCGGCAGGCGCGCGGCAGCCGCACGGCTGACGCCGATCTGATACCATTGTGCCGGCACGGGCTGGCCCGACGCCTTGGTCGCGTCCGCCGCCGCCTTCAGCGCAGCGAGGCCCTGCTGGTTGAAGCCACGCGCCGGCTCGGCCGAGGCATTGCCGGTGCCGGCCTTGCCGAAATAGGCCTGGGCGATGGTCGGGTTGACCTGCTCGGCCTTGTAGCCAGCAGCCAGCGCCGCCTGGCCACGCGAAATCGCGACGTCGTAATTCTTCTGGGCGAGAGCCGCATCGGCCGCCACCATGTTGAACTGGCCGGTCTGCTCGGGCGGCGTCAGGCCGCTGTCGAGCATCTGGTTGAGGCCTTCCATCTTCAGCGCGTCATCCTTGCTCTGGATGCCGGTGTTCAGCTTGATCGCGCCGATCTGGTACTTGTCGTCGTTCGACGCCGCCTTGCCGTCAGCCTCGGTCAGCGCCGTCTTGGCACCGGCGAAATCCTGGGCATCGGACGCCTTCTGGGCCGCCTGGAGCGACTTGAGCACTTCGGGCGACACGTTCAGCTTGCGGCCGGCCGGCTTTTCTTCCTTCTTCGCGGCGGAGGCGGGAGCCGAAACGGCGCCGCCGGTCAGCGCCAGAGCCAGCGCGAGCGACAGCGGGGTAACAAAACGCATGATCCTCATCTCCTTTTCGCGCCTGACAGGGGGACCACAGGCGACATCCGGGTTGAACGCCGATTAGGGGTCGGCGCGTGAACGGGCTTTGAACAAGCCTATATCCGCGCATTTTGCAACTGTCATGCTGCCGCTTCGTTCCGCTTTTCTTCGCGCCCGCCAATCACCGCCTTGGCTGCACATGCGGGCGCGCGGGCGCGCGCGAGGGGTGACAGATTTGTTTCGCTCGGCTAGTGCAGTGGGAACGCATCACACCCATCCAAAAAGAGAATCGCCTTGACCGACGAGACCGTCCTCGCCGACCCTTCGGACATCAGCCCCATCAGCATCGTTGATGAGATGAAGTCGAGCTATCTCGACTATGCCATGTCCGTGATCGTCTCCCGCGCCCTGCCGGACGTGCGCGACGGCCTGAAGCCGGTGCATCGCCGCATTCTCTTCTCGGCCCAGGAATCGGGCTTCGTCTACAACCGCCCCTATCGCAAGTCGGCCCGTCTGGTCGGTGAAGTCATGGGTAAATATCACCCCCATGGCGACAGCTCGATCTACGACGCATTGGCCCGCATGACCCAGGACTGGTCAATGCGCGTGCCGCTGATCGATGGTCAGGGAAACTTCGGTTCGATGGATCCCGATCCGCCAGCTGCCATGCGTTACACCGAAGCGCGCCTAGCCAAGGTCGCGACCGCGCTGCTGGAAGATCTCGACAAGGACACCGTCGACTTCACCCCCAATTATGACGCGTCGGAAAGCGAGCCGCAGGTATTGCCCGCCCGCTTCCCCAACCTGCTGGTCAACGGCGCGGGCGGCATCGCCGTCGGCATGGCGACCAACATCCCCCCGCATAATCTGGGCGAAGTGCTGCGCGCCTGCCTTGCCTATATCGAAAACCCGGCAATCTCGACCGACGAGTTGATCCAGATCGTCCCCGGTCCCGATTTCCCGACCGCGCCGCTGATCCTGGGCCAGTCGGGCGCCCGCAACGCCTATCATACCGGTCGCGGCTCGATCCTGATGCGCGCCCGGCACGAGGTGGAGGAAGGCCGCGGCGACCGTCGCTCGATCGTCCTTACCTCCATCCCCTATCAGGTCGGCAAGAGCGGCCTGGTCGAAAAGATCGCCGAAGCCGCCAAGGACAAGCGGATCGAGGGCATCAGCGACATTCGCGACGAATCGAGCCGCGAAGGCGTGCGCATCGTCATGGACCTGAAGCGCGACGCCACCCCGGACGTCGTCCTCAACCAGCTGTGGCGCAACACCCCCGCCCAGTCGAGCTTCCCCGCCAACATGCTGGCGATCCGTGGCGGCCGCCCGGAACTGCTGGGCCTGCGCGAGATCATCGAAGCCTTCGTCAAGTTCCGCGAAGAGGTCATCACCCGCCGCACCAAGTTCGAGCTGAACAAGGCGCGCGACCGCGCCCATATCTTGCTCGGCCTGGTCGTCGCGGTCACCAACCTCGACGAGGTGGTGAAGATCATCCGCGGTTCGGCCAGCCCGGCCGCCGCCCGCGAATCGCTGCTGGCGCGCGAATGGCCGATCGGCGAGATCGCGCCCTATCTCGCCCTGGTCGAGGCCATCGAAACCGAAGTCAGCGGCGAGAGCTACAAGCTCAGCGACGTGCAGGTCCGCGCCATCCTCGACCTGCGCCTCCATCGCCTGACCGCGCTCGGCCGCGACGAAATCGGCAAGGAACTGGCCGAACTGGCCGAAGCGATCGCCGAATATCTCGCCATCCTGGGTGACCGGGTGAAGCTCTACGCCGTGATGCGCGAAGAGTTCGAGGCGATCGAGAGCGAATTCGCCACGCCGCGCGTGTCGGTCATCGCCCCTGCCGCCGACGGCATCGATGACGAGGATCTGATCGAGCGCGAGGAGATGGTCGTCACCGTCACCGTGCAGGGCTATATCAAGCGCACCCCGCTGGAGAGCTTCCGGGCCCAGGGCCGTGGCGGCAAGGGCCGTTCGGGCATGGCGACCAAGGATGAGGACGCCGTCACCGAATTGTTCGTCACCTCGACGCACACGCCGGTGCTGTTCTTCTCGACCGCCGGCAAGGTCTATCGCCTCAAGGTCTGGCGCCTGCCCGAGGGCGGCCCCGCCACCCGTGGCCGGCCGATGATCAACCTGCTGCCGCTGGCACCGGGCGAAACCATCCAGACCGTGCTGCCGCTCCCAGAGGACGAGGAAAGCTGGAAGGAACTGCACGTCATGTTCGCCACCGCGAACGGCACCGTGCGCCGCAACAGCATGGACGCCTTCGCCAATGTTCCCAGCAACGGCAAGCTCGCGATGCGCTTTGACGAAGGCAGCGACGATCGCCTGATCGGCGTCGCCCTCCTGACCGAAGAGGATGACGTGCTGCTCGCCACCCGCCAGGGCCGCGCGATCCGCTTCGCCGCCACCGACGTGCGCGAATTCCAGAGCCGCACCTCGACCGGCGTGCGCGGCATGACGCTCAAGGACGGCGACGAAGTCATCTCGCTCTCGATCCTCAAGGGCTTCGACGCGACCACGGAGGAACGCGACGACTATCTGCGCGCCGCCCCGTGGAAGGAGAATGAGGCGACCCCGGCAATCAACAGCGCCGAACGCATGGCCGCTTTTGCCGAAGCGGAACAGTTCATCCTGACTGTCTGTGCCAATGGCTATGGCAAGATCAGCTCGGCCTATGATTATCGCCGCACCGGTCGCGGCGGCCAGGGCATCACCAATATCGACAATATCGCCCGCAACGGCCTGGTCGTCGGCAGCTTCCCGGTCGCGCATGAGGATCATCTGATGCTCGTGACCGATCAGGCCAAGCTGATCCGCATGGGCCTGTCGTCGATGCGCGTGATCGGCCGCAACTCGGCCGGCGTGCGCCTGTTCAACGTCGCCAAGGACGAGCATGTCGTTTCCACCGCCCGGATCGAGGACGGCGAAGATGACAATGCCGAGGCAGCGGTAGAAGGCTCCGTCGAGGGCGCACCTGAAGCCGCCCCGGAAACCGGCAGCGAGGGCGGCGAAGCGTGAGCGAGCTCTTCGCCTACAAGATCCTGACCGCCGAGCAATATGACCAGTTCAAGGCCGACGGCGTGTTCAAGGGCGCGCCGATCGACCTGCAGGACGGCTATATCCACATGTCCACGCGCGATCAGGCGGCCGAAACGGCGGCCAAGCATTTCGCGGGACAGGATCGGCTGGTCATGCTGATGATCGACCTCGCCCCCTTTGGCGAGGCGATCAAATGGGAAGTGTCGCGCGGCGGCGCGCTCTTCCCCCATCTCTATGGCGACCTGCCGATCAGCGCGGTCGCCGGCAAGGTGATCCTGCGCCTCGACGACGCCGGCAATCATTTGTTCCCGGCTGGGTTCTGATCCATTCCCCTTCTTCCCGAGCCAGCCTCGGGGAGGAAGGGAACTACCCCCGCCCCATCTCCACCACCCGGCCACGCACGACGCGATAGGTCCAGCCGCCCCAACTGATGCGATTGGATGTGGCAGCCTGTAGCTGCACCGCCAGATGCGCCCAGCAGACGGCAAAGGGCGTCACCATGTCCCACCAGAGCGATCGGCGCGCCCGCGCCGCCTGCTCTGGCTCCAGCACGGCCGCCAATATCCGCCGCCGCGCCGCCGCCCGCCCCCAGGCCGCGCCATAGCCGATCGCGATCGCCGGCCAGCCGCCCCAGCCCAGCGCCCACAGCCAGAAACCCGATTGCAGCGCGACCGCGCCGGTCGCCACCGCCCACATGCGCGGGCTGTTGGTGAGGATATGGCGATATTGACGCACCCCAAAACTCCAGAGCGCACCAAGGCCCCCGTCCAGCGGGCTCGCCACCAGCAGGTCGCGCACCGGCCGCATCCGCAGCTTCGCGCGCCATCCAGCCAGGCCGATCGCCATGTCGTCGGACAGGCGCCCGGCCAGCGCCCCGTCGATATCGATCCGCTCGGCCGCTGCCCGCGTCATCGCCATCGCGCCGCCCCAGGGCATGGTGGAACTGGCCGCGCGCGGCAGCGTCGCCAGTTGCAGTTCGACCGCGCCGACCAGCGCCGGCATGCCCTGCCCGGCCGGCAGCAGCAGCCGATAGCCTGTCACGATATCCGCCTTGCCCCGCACCAGCGGAAAGAGCAGCCGCCCGACCAGCCGCGCTGGCGGTTCGATGTCCGCGTCGATGAAAATCAGGTAACGATCCGCGTCGCGCAGGGCCTTGAGAGCCGCCCGCAGCTTGTGGACCTTCTGCCCCTCGTCGCGCGCCACGCCGGCGCGCACGATCTGCACCCAATCCGGCTCGGCCGCAGCCAGCGTCTCCGCCGCTGCACAGGCGCCGGAGGTCGCGAGCAGCAACCGGAACGGCGCACTCTGCGCCTTCAGCCGGGTGACAAGTTCGCTGTCACCTTCCCAGTCATCACGCACCGACAGGATCATGACCGCGCCGCCGGGCGCCTCCTCCTGCCGGTGCGTCGGCAGATGGCGCCAATAATTGACCACGCCCAGCAGGCTCAGCGCCTGGAGCAGCAGCCACAGCGCCAGCATCATCGTCACCACCAGCCCCCTTCGCGGCTCTTTACCGCCTCAACGGCTCCTGTATGACGGGCAGGACCATGCTCTCCAACCCCTTTCTCTTCACCCTGCTCCGTCTGCTTCCGGCCAGCCTCGCCTCCTGGCTGGGCGGCTGGCTGTCGGCGCACGTCGCCCGTCCCCGGATGAAGCTGCGCGACGCCCGCGCCCGCGCCAATCTGGCACGGCTGCGGCCCGACCTGCCGCAGGCGGAACGCGAAGCAATCCTGACCCGGCGCTGGGTGAATGTCGGCCGCACGCTGGCGGAACTCGCCAATATCGACCGACTGGTGAATGCCGACCATGTGACCGTCATCGACCAGCCAGCCTATCAGGCGGTGCTGGACGGTCCCGGCCCGATGATCGCCTTCACCTGCCATATCGGCAATTGGGATCTGCTCGCCGCCCATATCAAATGGTCGACCGACCGACCGGGCCTTGGCGTCTATGAAGATCCCGAAGACCCCCGGATCGCCGCCCAGCTCAAGAAGGCGCGATCCAGCTATATGGGCGAGGCGATCGGCGGCGATGGCGCGGCACGCGGCGTGCTCAAGCATCTGACCCAGAAGGATCGGGCCACCCTCTATATCCTGGCTGACGAACGACGCGACCGGCAGGTCTGGTTCCCGACCTTCGGCCGCGCGCTCGAACCGTCGGGCAATCTCTCGATCGCCCTGCGCCTCGCGCGCAAGGTCGGGGCGCAATTCCTGCCCTTCTATCTGGTCCGCACCAGCGGCCCGCATTTCGCGCTGCACTGGCATCCGCCGCTCGATCCCCGGACGATGAGCGATGCGGAGATCGTCGCTGTCCTCGATCGCTTCCTGGGCCAGGCCTGCATCGACCATGCCGATCAGTGGCTGGCGCTGCACGACATGGACCTGACCCAGCCTGTCTGAATGTGACTTCCCTTCCCTTACGGTCTAAAGGCCCGCCCATGTCCCGAATCGCGATCAAGATCTGCGGCCTGTCGACGCCGGAGACGGTGGACGCCGCCGTGCGCGCCGGGGCGAGCCATGTCGGCTTCGTCCATTTCCCCAAAAGCCCGCGTCATGTCGAACCCGACCAGATGCGCGCGCTCGCTGCGGCCGTCCCGGCCCATGTCGATCGCGTCGCCGTGGTCGTCGATGCCGATGACGAACAGCTTGCCCGCCTGACCGGCACCGGCGCACTCAGCGCCCTGCAACTCCATGGCAAGGAAAGCCCGGAGCGGGTCGCCGCCATCCGCCAGCGTTTCGGCCTGCCGGTGTGGAAGGCGATTTCGGTCAAGACCCGCGCCCATATCGACGCGGCCCAGGCCTATGCTGGCACGGTCGACCGGCTGCTGTTCGACGCGAAGACGCCCGATGGCGCGGCGCTGCCCGGCGGCATGGGCCTGCGCTTCGACTGGACCTTGCTGCGCGGCGTCGCCATGCCCGCGCCCTGGGGCCTGTCCGGTGGCCTTGGCATCGACAATGTGTGCGATGCGATCCGCCTGACCGACACGCCGCTGATCGACGTTTCTTCGGGCGTAGAGGATGCACCGGGCATCAAGAGTGTGGACAAGATCATGGCCTTCTGCAAAGCGGTGTCGGCATGTTGACGCTGAACGCCCCTGCCATGCGCATCGAAGGACGATGGCGCTGATCGCTTCCTGACCACAAGCGAACGCCCATCATTTGTCCCCGGAAAGATATTCATGACCGACACCATCACCCTGCCCAACAGCCTCCGCAGCCAGCCGGATGACAATGGCCATTTCGGCGCCTTTGGCGGCCGCTATGTCGCCGAGACGCTGATGCCGCTGATCCTGGAGCTGGAAAAGGTCTACAAGGCGGCCAAGGCAGATCCCGAATTTCACGCCGAATATGCCGAGCTGCTGCGCTCCTATGTCGGCCGCCCCAACCCGCTTTATTATGCCGAGCGGCTGACCGAAGCGCTGCGCGCCAAGGCCGAACCGGGCAAGGGTGCCAAGATCTACCTGAAGCGCGAGGAACTCAATCACACCGGCGCGCACAAGATCAACAATTGCATCGGCCAAGCGCTGCTTGCCCGCCGCATGGGCAAGAAGAAGGTCATCGCCGAAACCGGCGCGGGCCAGCATGGCGTCGCCACCGCGACCGTCGCCGCCCTGTTCGGCATGGAATGCAAGATCTTCATGGGCGCCAAGGATGTCGAACGACAGAAGCCCAACGTCTTCCGCATGAAGCTGCTCGGCGCAGAGGTGATCCCGGTCCATTCCGGCTCCTCGACGCTCAAGGATTCGATGAACGACGCCCTGCGCTACTGGGTGTCGAACGTTCATGACACTTTCTACATCATCGGCACCGCCGCCGGTCCGCACCCCTATCCCGAGCTGGTGCGCGATTTCCAGTCGATCATCGGCAAGGAAATCCGCGCGCAAATCATGGAAGCCGAAGGCCGCCTGCCCGACATGCTGATCGCCCCGGTGGGTGGTGGCTCCAACGCCATCGGCATGTTCCACCCCTTCCTCGACGATCCCGAAGTCGCGATGATCGGCGTGGAAGCGGCCGGCGAAGGCCTCGACAAGAAGCATGCCGCCTCGCTGGCGGGCGGCGCATCGGGCATCCTGCACGGCAACCGCACCTATCTGCTCCAGGACGAGGACGGCCAGATCACCGAAGCGCACAGCATTTCGGCTGGCCTCGACTATCCCGGCATCGGCCCGGAACATAGCTGGCTGCACGAGATCGGCCGGGTGAAATATCTGCCGATCAAGGATGATGAGGCGCTGGAAAGCTTCCAGACCCTCTCGCGCCTCGAAGGCATCATCCCCGCGCTCGAATCCGCTCATGCCGTGGCGGCAGCCGAACAGGTCGCGCCGACGCTGGACGCGGACAAGATCATCGTCGTCAATCTGTCGGGCCGGGGGGACAAGGATATTTTCACCGTCGCCGACGCGCTGGGAGTGGAGATGTGAGCATGACCGACCGTCTCGCCACCCGCTTCGCCGCCTGCAAGGCACAGGGCCGCGCGGCCCTCATCACCTTCGTGACCGCCGGTGACCCGGACGTTGCCGCGACCCCTGCCATCCTCGATGCGCTGGTCGCGGGCGGCGCCGACATCATCGAACTGGGCATGCCCTTCACCGATCCGATGGCTGATGGCCCGGCGATCGAACTGGCGAACCTGCGCAGCCTCGGCTCGGGAACCAAGACCAGGGACGTGTTCGCGCTGGCCGCCGATTTCCGCACGCGCCACCCGGAAACGCCGTTGATCCTGATGGGCTATGCCAATCCGATGCTGGCGCGCGGGTCCGACTGGTTCGCCGACCAGTGCCAGACCGCCGGCGTCGATGGCGTGATCTGCGTCGATATCCCGCCGGAGGAAGATGCCGAACTCGGCCCCGCCCTGCGCGCCGTCGGCGTCCACCTCGTCCGCCTTGCGACCCCGACCACGGACGCCGCCCGCCTGCCCGCCGTGCTGAACGGCGCCAGCGGCTTCCTCTACCATGTCGCCGTCGCCGGCATCACCGGCAAGCAGCAGGCGGCACAGGCCAATATCGAAATGGCCGTCGATCGGCTGAAGGCCGCCACCGACCTGCCGATCGCGGTCGGCTTCGGCGTGCGCACGCCCGAACAGGCTGCCGCCATCGGCCGCGTCGCCGATGGCGTGGTGGTCGGCTCGGCGATCGTCGACATCGTCGGCTCGCACGGCGATGCCGCCGGCCCCTTCGTCCAGGAATTCGTCGCGTCGCTCAGCGGCGCCCTCACCACTTCTATCCGGGAGACCGCAGCATGAGCTGGATCAACCGCGTTCGTAACGCCCTGCCCTTCACCAAGAAGGAAACCACCGCCGAAACGCTCTGGCATCAGTGCCCGTCGTGCAAGGAAATGGTCTTCATCAAGGAATGGGAGGAAAATCTCTCGGTCTGCCCGCGCTGCGACCATCATGGCCGCATCGGCCCGTCAGAACGGTTCGAGCAGATCCTCGACGCCGGATTCATCCTGCTGCCGACGCCCGGCGTGCCGGAAGATCCGCTCAAGTTCCGCGATAGCAAGCGCTACCCGGACCGGATCAAGGCCGCCCGCGCCTCCACTGGCGACCAGGATGCGCTCATCAATGCGCGCGGCGCAATCGACGACGTGCCTTTGGTCATGGGCGTGCAGAATTTCGCCTTCATGGGCGGCTCCATGGGCATGGGCGTGGGCGCGGCCTTCATCCAGGGCATCAATGACGCGATCGCGCATAAATGCCCCTATGTCATCTTCACCGCTGCCGGCGGCGCACGCATGCAGGAAGGCATCCTCTCGCTGATGCAGATGCCGCGCTCCACCGTGGCGATCCAGAAGCTGCACGCGGCCGGCCTGCCCTATATCGTCGTGCTGACCGATCCGACCACCGGCGGCGTGACCGCGAGCTATGCGATGCTGGGCGATATCCAGATTTCGGAGCCCAATGCCCTGATCGGCTTTGCCGGCCAGCGCGTCATCGAAAGCACGATCCGCGAAAAGCTGCCCGAAGGCTTCCAGCGCGCCGAATATCTGCTCGACCATGGCATGCTCGACATGGTGGTCCATCGCAGCGAACTGCGCGACACGCTGGCCCGCGTGATCGGCTATCTGACGCCGCGCGCCGCCGCCTGAGCCTCAAAAGCGCGATAGGGGGATCAGCGCGCCATGGCCGACCATGCCGTTTCGGACGACCCGCAGGTCCAGGCCCAACTTGACCGGCTCTGGTCGCTGTCCCCCGGCGCCGACATATTGGGACTGGAGCGGATCACCCGGCTGCTGGAGCGGCTGGATGATCCGCTCCATCGCCTGCCGCCGGTCTTCCATGTCGCCGGCACCAATGGCAAGGGGTCGACCTGCGCCTTCCTGCGCGCCGCGCTGGAGGCGGACGGCAAGACCGTCCATGTCTTCACCTCGCCCCATCTGGTCCGCTTCAACGAACGCATCCGCATCGCCGGCAAGCTGATCGACGATGCCATGCTCGCCGCCTATCTCGCCCGCGTGCTCGATGTAGCCGAAGGGATCGGTGCCAGCTTCTTCGAGGTGACGACCGCCGCCGCCTTCCTCGCCTTTGCCGAACATGATGCCGACGCCTGCATCATCGAGGTCGGCCTTGGCGGGCGGCTCGACGCCACCAACGTCATCGTCGATCCGGTCGTCTGCGGCATCGCCCAGCTCGGTATCGATCATCAGGCCTTCCTGGGTGACACGCTGCCCGTCATCGCCGCGGAAAAGGCCGGCATCGCCAAGCCCGGCGCGGCGCTGGTGACGCAGCGTTATGATGCCGCCCTCGCCCCGGTGATGCAGGACGCCGCCGATCGCGCCGGCACCCGATGGCTCGCCATGGGCTCCGCCTGGGACGCCGCCGTCTATCGCGACCGGGTCCATTATCGCGACGAACAGGGCCATGTCGACGTGCCGATGCCGCGCCTGCCCGGCGCGCATCAGGTCCAGAATGTCGCCCTCGCCATCGCCATGCTCCGCCATCAGCAGGCCGTGCCGGTCAGCGAGGCGGCGCTGAAGGCCGCGCCGCTCTGGGCGCACTGGCCCGCCCGGCTGCAACGGCTGGAGCGCGGTCCGCTGCTCGCGGCCCTGCCCGATGCGGCGGAAGCCTGGCTCGACGGCGGCCATAATGAAGCCGCCGGCCAGGCGATCAGCGCCTTCTTCACCGCCGACCGGTTGCACAGCCGCCAGATCCAGCTCGTCATCGGCATGCTCGCCAACAAGGATATGGATGCCTATCTCGCGCCGTTCGGCGGCCGGATCGCCCATATCCATGCGCTGCCGGTGCCGGGGCATGATCATCATCCGCCCGAACGCTTCGCCGCCATCGCCGCCCGCTGGGGCATAGGCTGCACCGCCCATGACGGGCCGCAAGCAGCGATCGCCGCCATCGCGCAGGATGCCGCCCAGGCCCAGGATGCAGCACCGATCATCCTGATCGCCGGCTCGCTCTATATGGCCGGAGAGATTTTGCGGTTGAACGGACAATTACCCGACTGATTTAGACTTGCGAATGCCTCGCAATAGCGTAGCTTGTGTATCCCCGAGTCACACAAAGGCGCACCCGCATGGCATATGGAGAAAGCTACCCCGTCGAACTGCCCCGGCCCATTCCGGGCGGCTATGGCAATCGGCTGTTCCTGTTCGTCATGCGCCGCATGGCGACGGCCGGGGTCAATGATGCCCATGCCGCCAATGCGATGCTGGGCGCCTTCGGCAAAAGCTATCGCCGGCCCCTGGTGCTGATGCGCGCGATGATGCTGGAACTGGCGCGCGCCGCCAGCCGCAAGATATTGGTCGCGCCCTGTTGCTGCGCGCGGATGACCGCGGACGAGGCGGCGATCATGCAAGCGGTGGGCGATGCGCTGCGTGATCCGCATACCGCCTTCGACAATGTCTCGGGACTGCTGGGCAATGACGATGCGCTGGGCGCGCTCACCTGCCTGCAGGCGGTGGCGCAGGCGCATAGCGACCTTGGCCGGCCGCTGGACCTCTACGCGGCAAATTAAGCCGCCGCCTTCCGCAACTCCGCCAGCCGCTCGCCGGCCCAGCGATACATGTCGGCCTGGGCGGCGCGCTGGGTGCGGTCGAGCCGCCTGGCCCGCTGCTCGACCTCCTCCAATATCTGCCGCGCGCGCAGCCGGTCACCCTGCTCCAGCAGGAAGGCGGCATAATGGCAGCGCGCCTCCTCGCCGGCATAGCGGCTCATCACATCCTCGAACAGCAGGCGCGCCTGCGCATCCTCACCGATATCGGCCAGCATCCGCGCCCGCAACAGCGCACGCCGATCCCATTCACTGCCCCGGCCAACTTCGGGCCCATCGTCCAGCTCCGCCAGTCCCTCGCGGCTGCGCCCCAGTTCGAACAGGGTCTGCGCCAGCTTGACCTGCGTCGTCGCATCCTGTCCCGGCCCCAGCGCCAGCCCCTTGCGATAGGCCGCCTCCGCCTCGGCAAAGCGGCCCAGGTCCAGCAGCGCATCGCCCAGCGCGATCCGGTTGGCGGCGGTTTCCGCCAGGTCCAGATCGGCCCGCGCCTTGCGCAGGCCGCGTTCGGGATCGACCTTGCCGACCACCTGGCTGCGCGCGGTACGCAGATGGCGATTGCCCCAATAGGCCGGCAGCACCTCCAGCATCAGATAGGCAAAGCAGCCCGCCAGCGAGAAGAGGAAGATGAACAGCATCCAGATCTGGTTGCGGCCGCTGCGCACGACATCGACCGCACAGATGATCTGGATACAGATGGACGCGACGAGGAAGATCATGCGATGCAAAAGTCCTGATTGTTCGACCTATTCGTCACCTCAGTCGTCCGTCGTGCTGGGCTGACGAACGCTGTCCACGACAAAGCCCTTATGCCAGATCAGCCAGAGCAACAGCATGCCGGGCAATGCCGCGACGACCGTCGTCAGCCAGAATCCGACCCATCCTACATTCTCAGCGATGATCCCTGCCGGCGCAGCCAGCCAAGTGCGACCTACAGCAGCGAACGATGACAATAATGCGAATTGGGTTGCGGTGTAGGCAAGGCTGGAAAGGCCGGACAGATAGGTGACGAACACCGTCAAACCGATACCACTCGTCACCTGCTCCGTCGCCACCGCTATGGTCAGCCACAAATTCGAATGGCCGTGCATCGCAACGATGACGAACGTCAAATTGCTGAGCATCATCATCAGCCCCGATATAAACAGGGCGCGCCCCATGCCGAGCCATGCGATGAAAGGCGCAGCCAAGGCCGTGCCGACGATCAGGCCCCAGAAGCCGACGACCTTGTTGATGGCGATAAACTCAGCATCGGTGAACCCAAGATCGACGATCATCGGGTTGAGCATGCCCTGCCCCATCGCATCGCCTATTTTGTAGAGCAGCACGAACAGCAGGATCAGAACCGATCCCTTGCGCCCCAGAAACTCGATGAAGGGATTGAGCACCGTTTCCTTTAGCCATGCGCCGAACCGCTTCCCGGCCATTTCCCCATGGCGATCAACATAAGTGCCCGGCCCAGCCCAGAGCGCCCCCAGCGCACCGGGCAGCACCAGCAAGGCGGTCAGGCCATATGCAAGCGGCCAGCCAAGGCCGAGTCCTGTCTGCGGTGAATAGAGGAAGATCGTCCCGACCCCGGAGAAGAAGGCGCCAAGCCGATAGCCGAACTGGTTCGTCGCCGTGCCATAAGGCATCTCTTCATCGCTCAATATCTCGATACGATAGGCATCGATCACGATATCCTGTGTCGCGCCCAGGAAGGAGACCAGGATCGCGCAAAAGGCGAAATAGCCAAGATGATTGGAAGGATCGCTGCTCCCCAGCATCCAGATCGCGCCGAACAGCAGCAACTGAATGAAAAACAGCCAGGCGCGCCGCTGACCGAAAAGCCGCGTGAGGATCGGAAGCGGGAGCTTATCGACCAACGGCGCCCAGAGCCATTTGAGCGTATAAGGTGTCGTCAGGCCGATAGCGAAACCGATCGTAGACTTCTGGATACCCACTTTGGATAGCCAATAGCCCATCGTGCCAAGCAGCAGCATAAGCGGAAACCCGCTCGATATGCCGATCAACAAGGCCACGAACGGCATTTTCCCGAAATAGGGACGCATGACATCCCGCCAGTTCCGTTTACCCTCGGCGATATCTGTCACACATATTCCCCGCGCCCGTTCATTACGGGCGCCACCATATGAGCAAATGCAGCAGAGGCAAGCGGCACGGGCCTGCCTGCCCCGGATCAGCCCGGTGTCAGGCGATCTCGGCGAACAGCTTCATGCCGCGCGGCTTGCGTGGTGGCGCACGTCCGGCCAGCACAGCATCGACCACCGCGATCGCCGCCAGCAGGTCGCGCGGGGCGAAGGGCTTGGCGAGGCAGCCGACCGCCAGCGATCGCGCATCGGCGGGACAGGCACCGGTGACGAACAGCACCGGCAATTGGCGCGCATGGGCATGACGCGCGACCTCTATGCCGCAACGCCCACCGCGCAGATTGATGTCGGTCACGACCAGATCGACCGATCCGGCATCGATCACGCGGGCAGCATGAGTGTGACTGTCGACGGTGGCGGCGATACGATAGCCTGCCTGGGACAGGATATGCTCATGGTCGAAGGCGACGAGCGGTTCATCCTCCACCACCAGCACGCTGCGAATGGCGTTGCGCGGCGCACCTGCCCCGTCTCTCGCCCCGTCCCTGGCGGTGTCGTCCCCTCTGATTCGCCCGAAAAACATTTGCTGTCCTGCCCCGTTTCCGCCATGCAACCGACCAACGCCGCGCCCCGGCGCCGGGTTGCGCCCGGCCGGGGCTTTGCCGTTCACATGGACGGCGCTATGGCACCGTTCATCATATTGCACATGCCGCCCTGATATGGGGATGGCCACCCGTCACGAAAAGGAATGCATCAAGTGGAACCGCCAAAAAAATCTGGTCCGCCGCGCCGGTCAGGTCCGGGCGGTCCCAAGCGTACCTCCGGCCCCGGATCGCGTGACGGCGCCGATCGCGGCACTGGCCGTGGCCCCGCCCGATCGGACGCCCGATCGGATAGTCGCAACGAAGGTCGCTTTGACAGCCGGAGCGAAGGCCGTCCGGGCCGCCCCGCCCCGCGTGGCGAGCGCCCCGATCGCAATGGCCCCGGCGAGGCCCGAGGCAATCGCTTTGGCGAAGGCCGCAGCGAACGCGGCGAAGGTCGCGGCGCCCGCCCCGATCGCAGCGCTTCGGGCGAAGGCCGTAGCGGTCGCTTTGCCGGAAACCGCGAAGAAGGCCGTGGCGACCGCCCGGCCCGCGGCGCGCGTCCCGATCGCAACGGTGCCGGCGAAGGCCGTGGCCGCTTCGGTGAAGCGCGCGGTGAACGCAGCGAACGCCCGGCCCGT